>JAJZMW010000076.1 GCA_021848165.1 Thermoplasmata archaeon | reverse complement strand
CGTCGTCCTCCGCCACCGGCACCGCGAGCGGCGGCATTCGATCACGATCGACCTCTACGGGCTCTTCGCCGAAGCGACGGTCCGGGACCTGGTCGGCGCGATCCACGAACGCCTGCCGATGCGGGGAGCGAAGGTGACGAAAGCCTCCTACGCCGGAGCCTAGGGCCGACCATGGATCCTCCGTCCGCTTCCGCGCCACCTCCCGAGGAGATCGCGGTCCTGGCCGGCGGATGCTTCTGGTGCACCGAAGCGGTCTACTCCGAGCTCGCGGGGGTCCTCTCGGTGCGCCCCGGCTACGCCGGAGGGCACACGCCGAACCCGACGTACGAGGAGGTCTGCACGGGAGCGACCGGCCACGCGGAGGCCGTCGAGATCCGTTTCGACCCGTCGCAAACGAGCTTCGCCGAGATCCTGACGGTGTTCTTCTCGACCCACGATCCGACGACGCTCAATCGCCAAGGCAACGACGTCGGGACGCAGTACCGCAGCGCGATCTTCTACCGGGACGAGCCGCAACGCGTCGCGGCCCGGGCGATGATCGATCGCCTGACGGCGGAGCGGGTCTTTCGCCGCCCGATCGTCACGGAGCTCGTCGGCGACGCCCGGTTCTTTCCGGCCGAGGAGCACCACCGCAACTACTTCCGTCGGAACCCAGGTCAGGGGTACTGTCAGCTCGTCATCGCGCCGAAGATGGCGAAGTTCCGCGAGAAGTTCGCCGATCGGCTGCGCCCACCGCCCCCCCGGTGACGCGAGGACGACCGGCCCCCGGTCGGTCGATATGTACTCCCACCCGGGTGGGGGGGGCGGAGATTCGGCGAACGGGCTGCCGAGCGGCGGTTCATCGCCCGATGCCGATCATGGACCCTCTCGTCCCACCGCGCTCGCTCGGCGGGCGCTCCGGGCCGGGCGACGCCTCCGCCTCGCGAGGGACGCATCGTCTCCTCCTCTCTCTCGCGATCGTCGCGATCGTCGTGGCGCTGGCGGTCGCCCTTCTCCTCCCGTCGGTCCCGGGCCCCGCTCCCGCGCCTTCCGCGTCGAGCGGCCCGCCCGCCCGAGTCGCGAGCCCGACGTATTCGGTCACCTTCACCGAGAGCGGCATCCCCATCATCTCCCCGGGGGCCTTCTGGCAGGTCGTCCTTGGCGGTACCGCTCGGGAGGGATCGACCGGGGCGATCGTCTTCTCCGAACCGGACGGAAGCTACCATTTCTCCGCGAGCGCCGCTGGGTACGTCGCGTCGCCCGCGAGCGGAACGGTCACCGTCCAGGGAGCGTCGGTCTCGATCACGATCCGATTCACCACCTACGTTCCGGCGCAGTACAACGTCACCTGGTCGGAGAGCGGGCTCCCCCCCCGGACCTCGTGGGGGATCGATTTCGGTGGCGCCGACTTCGCCACGAGCAACGCCACCCTGACGTTCACCCTCGAGAACGGGACCTATTCCTACCAGGTCGTCGCGCCGACCGGCTGGAACGCCACCCCCTCGACCGGCACGTTCGCCGTGGCGGGGGCTCCGGTCGTTCTGGCGATCCACTTCACCCCGATCCCTTCCCCGCCTCCGTCGGGCCCGGGGGGGTGGCTCGGGCTGCCGGGGGAGGACGGCGTCTACCTGGTCGCCGGGCTCGTCGCGCTCGCCGCGGCGGTCGGGCTCGTCCTCTTCTGGGGGCCCCGTCGCACGAGGCGCCGCCGTTCCGCGGTCGCGGTCGCCGTCCCCGTGATCGCCGATCGATCGGAGCGGCCCGGCCCGAAGGACGCCTCCTCCGCGGGCCCCCGGCCGCCCCCGGTCGAGGCGGGGACCGCGCCGCGCGGGGACGCGACCTTTGCGCGCTACGCGCTGATGAAGCTCGCGCTGATCCCGGTCCAGCTCGTCTTCGTCCTCTGGCTGTTGTATCTCGCGATCGAGGTCCCCCCGCAGATCGCGACGCTGACCCCGGCGAGCTTTTTGACCGGCTTCGGCGCGATGGTCACGAACATCTTCACGGGGAACTGGGGGCCGTCGAACACGGTCTTCGGGCTGCCGTGGTTCACCCTCTACGTCGACTTCCTCCCGACCTCGCTCCAGGTCGCCCTCTTCGCCCTCCCGATCTCCGCGGTCCTCGCCTACTACCTCGGACTCGCGGTCGGGTGGCGCCGGCGCCCGGCGGCCGACGTGCCGACGCGCCTGACGACGCTCACCGTCGGCATCGTCCCCGTCTTCGTCATGGGGTTCCTGGTCGAGTCGGCGTTCTTTTTCCTCTTCGTCCACGCCTTCAACGACATCCCGGGCGACGGGCTCATCCCGTCGCCGGCGTGGTTCCTGACCTACGGCGGCGGGTTCCCCTCGTGGGTGTTCGACGGCTGGATCACGAAGCCGACCGGGCTTCCCCTGATCGACGGGCTGATCCATCACGCCTGGACGTTCGAGGCGATCACGCTCACGAAGACGCTGATGCAGGGGATCGCCGTCGCGATCGTCTACGTCGCCGTCTTCGTGCGTCACGCGCGGTCGATCGTCGCGTCGGCGAGCCAGGAGCTCCATCTCCAGGCGGCCCGCTCGCGCGGGATCCCGGAGCACCGGCTCTTGTGGACCCACACCGCCCGACGCGTCGCGCCGAGCTTCCTCCTCCTCTTCGCCCTCACGATCCCGGCGTATCTCGCGACGCAGTTCGTCGTGGAGGCGACGTTCGGCGACCCGGGGATCGGCTACCTCACGCTGAGCACCCTCGCCAACGGCAACAGCCTCCCGGCGCTCGAGGGGATGATCTTCCTCCTCGCGGCGCTCGTCCTCGTCTCGGTCTACGTCGTGGATCTCTACGCGACGCGCCTCGACCCCCGGGGGGCGGTCGCCCGATGAGCGCCCCCCCGACGAACCGCCGCCCGGGGATCCGGCAGACGCTGCGCCGCCACCCGCTCGGCGCGCAGGTCTGGATCGGGGTCGGGATCCTCGCCTTCTACCTCGCCGTCGCCCTGAGCGCGCTCGTCGAGTTCCGGGGCACGCTCGCGACGCTCCAGGGGAACCCGGCGTGGGTCCCGCCGTGGATCTGGATCGGGCCGTCGTGGGCCCACCCGTTCGGCATCCTCTACGGCTTCGGCGTGAGCCTCTCCACCGCGGTCTGGCAAGCGACCCCCTGGGACCTCGGGATCGTCGTCGCGATCCTGGCGCTCGACGGGGCGATCGGCGCTCTCCTCGGGGCGGTCGCGGGGCTCTACGAGGGACGCTGGCCGGACACCGCGATCACGTTCGTGAGCGACTCGTTCGGCGCGATCCCGTCGATGTTCCTCGTCGTCGTCGTCTTCGCCGGCTTCTCCCTCGCCGCCCCGAGCTCGGACTCCCTCCCGGTCTTCATCGTCCTCTTCGCGCTCGTCCTCTGGCCGACCTGCGCCCGCGCCGTGCGCGACCGCGTCCGGATCGTCTCCCGCCAGCCGTACGTGGAGGCGTCGCGCGCCATGGGCGCCTCGCGCGCCCGGATCCTCCTGCGGCACCTCCTGCCGAACGCCGTCGAGCCGGTCCTCGCCCAGCTCCCGATCGACTTCATCGCGATCTTCTTCGTCCTCTCCGTCTTCCCGTGGTGGCTCTGCGTCTCGACCAACCCGCCGTTCTACATCCCGCGGCTCCCGGCGTTCTCGCCGCTGCCCTCGGCGATGTTCCCCGAATGGGGGCTCCTCCTCGGCTACGGGAGCTGCTTCGCCTTCCTGTACCCGGCCGGCCCGGTCTTCTGGTGGATGGTCCTCTTCCCGCTGCTCGCGATCGTGGGGCTCGGGATCGGCCTCGCGCTCACCCTCGATGGGATCGGGGACTGGCTCCGGGCGCGCACGTGAGCGGCCCCACGACCTTCGGGCGACCGACCCGAGGGCGCCGGCCGCCGAGGGGTTCGATCGACGGGGCCCCGACGGAGGGCCCGGGCGCCCCCGGTCAGGGGGGGGCGCGCCGCGCGAGGGCCGCGAGCCCGGAGGCATCGAGCCGACCCTCTTCGAGGGCCAGCGCGACGAGATGCTTGCACGGAAGCCGCGCGGCCCGTCGACCGGCGATCGGCGCGCCGGCCCAGCGCCGGGTCCAGGCCGGACACTCGCACGCCATCGGATCGAGGCGGACCCGGTAGCGGTCGTTCGCGATCCATCCCTCGCCCTCGCGTCGGAGCACGACGGTCCGGGCCCGGCCGACGAGCGCCTCGATCGCGCGCCCCCGCTCCGCGTCCCGCTGCGCGGCCCGGTGGAGCGCCTCGTCGGCGGCGGCCTCCATGGCGCGCGCGAGGTCCCGGCTCGGGCCTTCCGTCCGTTCCGTGCGGTAGCTCGCGTGGGCGGCGAGCCGCCCGCGGATCCGGGCGAGGGGGCGGGCGATCCGCGGATACGCGACCCATCCGGCGAGCGCGTGGAGGAACCGCGGGTCCGCCGCGCGGATCACGAGCGGGGATCCCGCCGGAGCCCGATCGAGGGCGAGGGCCTCCTCGAGCGCGCGACACTCTCCGAGTACGCGGCTCGGCAGATGCGCTCGCGGCCTCGCCCGGAGGCGGGGGGATCTTCCCGGGTCGACCCGGCGCCATCCGAACGCCCCGGATCCCGTGCGCTCGTCGCGCTCCGCGTCGACCTCGATCTCGACCTCAGGGGATCCACCGGAGGCGGCCTCGCGACGGGGTTCGTCCCCTCGCGCGCCGGCCCGGCGGCTCGCGCGGGCCACTCGGCGGGGCGCCATGCCTTCCGGAGGGCGCTCCGAGCGAAACCGTTGGCGGCGCATCGGGGACCGGCCTTCCGCCGGGTTCGGGCGGGCCTCCTGGGTCGCGCCGGCGCCGGTCCGCGTCCTCCGTTCCGAACTCGGTATGAGCGCCGCCGGCGTCCTCCCTCCGCGATGACATCGACCGGCAGCCGCCTCGACCACCTGGAGTGCCCGGAATGCCGAACGACGGTCCCGGCCGACCGGCTCGCCACGACCTGCCCGACGTGCGGGCACGCGCTCTTCGCGGTGTATCGGACCTCCGACTGGTCGGTCGTCGACTGGCGGGCGTCGTTGCGGGAGCGCCCGGCGACGCTCTGGCGCTACCGCGAGCTCCTCCCGGTGCGGGAGTCGTCGTCGATCGTCTCGCTCGGGGAGGGGTTCTCCCCGGTCCTCTCCCTCGGCGCGATCCCCGAAGCGCCGACGATCGACCTCTGGCTGAAGGACGACGGGGGCCTCCCGACCGGGTCGTTCAAGGCCCGGGGGATGACCGCCGCGGTCTCTCGCGCCCGAGAGCTCGGCGTTCGCGCGTTCTTCGTCCCGAGCGCGGGCAACGCGGCGGTCGCGCTGGCGGCGTACGCCGCGCGGGCCGCCCGGAGCGCGCGCGTGTACCTCCCCGAGTCGACCCCGGCCCCGATGGTCGGGGCGTGCCGTCGCTACGGGGCGACCGTCGTGCAGGTCCCCGGAACGATCCGAGAGGCCGGGGTCGCCGCCCGGGCGGCGGAGGCGTCGCAGGGGGCGTTCGATCTCTCGACGCTGCGAGAGCCGTACCGGGCCGAGGGAAAGAAGACGATGGGCCTCGAGATCTGGGAGCAGTTCGGCGACGACCGGATGCCGGACGCGATCGTCTACCCCACGGGAGGGGGAACCGGCCTGATCGGGATGTTCCGGGCGTTCGCCCAATTGCGGGAGCTCGGGGGGCTCGAACGGCCGCCCCGGCTCTACGCGGTCCAGCCGGACGGATGCGCTCCCGTCGTGAAAGCGTGGAACGACGGCGCCGCGCGGGCGGAGCCGTTCCCGGATCCCCACACGATCGCTCCCGGGCTCCTGGTCCCCGCGCCGTTCTCCTCGGAGCGGGTCCTCGAAGCGCTGCGCGGGACGGGGGGCGGGGCTCTCGCGGTCCCCGATGCCGAGATCTCCCGCGCGGTGGAGCGCCTCGCGAGCCGGCACGGCATCTCCGCGTCGCCCGAAGGGGCGGCGACGTACGCCGCCGTCCGCCCCCTCGTGGAGCGCGGCTGGGTCCGGGACGGCGAGCGGGTCCTGCTCTACAACACCGGCTCGGGGATCCCCTTCCTCTAGGAGGCCGGATCCGCCCTCGGGGGCCCGGCGTCGGCCGTCGCCCGGTCCCGTCAACGCGGCTCCACCCCCGCTACAAGGGGGCCGCAACGCCCTCCGGGGGCGATGGCGACGGCGTCCTCCCCGCCCTCGGGCGATCCGCTCCCCCGCCACGGGGTCCCCGATTGGTGGATGCTCGGGGCGCTGGGCGGGATCTGGGGGATCACGTTCCCGGTCGCCCACTGGGGGATCGTGGGCGGCGCGCCTCCGTTCCTCCTGCTCGCGATCTCCCTCGCGATCGCCACCGCCGTCATGCTCCCGATCGCCCTCGTCCGCGCCGGCCCCCGCCCCACCGGGCGGTTCCTCGCGCAATCGGCGGTCCTCGGTGGGATCCTGATCGGGATGAACAACGCGTTGCTCTTCTGGGGAGTCCAGTACGCGAC
>JAJZMW010000023.1 GCA_021848165.1 Thermoplasmata archaeon | reverse complement strand
GAACAGGTGAGGTCAAGTGGTGCGCTGAAACCCCGCCCGCATCGATCACCACCCAGCTCACAGCAGCCAAGACGAAACTACTCAGTGCGAAGGGAGCGACGGCGGGCGTCGCCCATGCGCACGGCCGGCAGGTAGAGATCTGGGCGAAGACGGTCTCCAAGCTGGCTCAGGACGGGCTCCTAAGCTAGGAATCGAACTCGCGGGCGACCGTTCCCTCTCAGTGCCGGTGCGGGCGGCGTGACACGGTTCTGATTCATCCTATAGGGGTTTCGATTCAGGAGGCGGAATTCGATTCGAAGCCGGTGTAAGAACTTCTGGCGAACTGAGAGCCCTGTGAAGAACAGTGGGCGGAGAATCCCCAGTCAGTCGCGCTTAGAGGACTTTCGACCGCTTGACGCGGGTTTGAGCCGAACAGTCGCCGAGTCTGATTCGGAGTCGAACGACCAGACCAACGTGGTCCCTGGGGCGGCCCGAAGCTGTGCCGCGATCAGTTGCGGGATCGTAGTCCGCACCGAGTTGGAGGCTGCCAGGTTACGGAGCACGGAGGACTCCGCCGTTCCGAACTCCGGCGGCACTTTCGACGGCATCGACAACCCTCCCACCAATGCCATAGGCGGGAGACTATTTCAGTATGCCCTAAACGTAGGAATGTCGATTAGACAAAGCCTTATGTACCGGAGAGCCTCTACAATTAGACAAGTTGTGAGACAAACACAGCGAGAGAGGAGACTGATGGAGGCAACCGAGCGAATGACGGAGCGCGAGTGGTGGCTGGCTCGCGCGTGGACGGACCAGCGAACGCCGGCGCTTGCGATCGTGGCACGAGGGGACCAAATCACATCCTCAGCGCTCGGTCAGTACACCGTCTGCTCCCAAGAGGCACCGGGGCGGTTCCACCATGTCAAGAAAGAAGGCCCCAAGTGGTCGTGCGACTGCCCCTTCTACGCGGCGACCGGGCTGGTCTGCGTTCACGTATTCGCGGTACGCATTCGGGACGGACTTCAAGAGTCTGGGGCGAAGGCAGAGCCATCGAAGACCACCTGCGAGGCGTGCCGATCTCCCGACGTTGTGTGTCAGGGTATTCGGCGGAACAAGAGCGGGGATGTGCAGCGGTACTTCTGCAAGTCGTGCGGGCGCCGGTTCGTGGGCCGGGACGGGTTCCAGCGCCGCCGGGCGGACCCGGAGAAGATCGCGCTTGCCCTCGACCTGTACTTCCGGGGCCTCTCGGTTCGGAAGGTCTCCGAGCACTTCCGGCAGGTGTACGGTTTGATAATCTCGCACGTCGCGGTGTACCGCTGGGTCGTGCACTACGGGACGCTAGCGGCCCGGTGGATGGACGCTCAGGGCGCTCGGACTGGCGACCGCTGGCACATTGACGAAACCGTAGTGAACGTCAACGGCGAGAACACCTACCTCTGGAACGTGCTCGACTCGGAGAGTCGGTTCCTGCTCGCGACGCACATCAGCCACAACCGGAGTCTCGCAAACACTCGGGCTCCGCTGCGGAAGGCAAAGCACGCGACCGCCGACCGCCCCTTTGAGGTAATGTCAGACGGGATGAACGCCTACCCGGTTGCTATCGGAAAGGAACTCGGTCGCAAGGCGACTGCGACCGATCTCGGGCTCGCTGCCCCTACCGGATGGTCCCCCATCAAGAAGAACGGACGGCTCAACCCGCACCACCGCGTTCCGAGCATTCGCGCTCCTGAGTCGAACAACCGCATCGAGCGGTTCCACGGTACGGAGAAGGAACGGACGAAGGTCATGCGCGCGTTCGATTCTGAGTCGGGATCGTCTGCGCTGATGGAAGGTTTCCGAGCGAACTACAACCTTCAGCGCGCGCATCAGACGCTCGGCATGACTCCCGGAGAGGCGGCCGGGATACCGACGGGAGCCGGGTTCCGCTGGCGGAAGGTCATCGAGGAGGCGACGAAGGCCATGTCCCGAACTGTAACACCGACAGATTCCGGAACTGATGTCCCGCCAACGTAACAGTGCCGATTCAAACAAACGTTTAAGTACGCAACCTTCGACTCGTTGGCAGAGCGTATGACGCTCGTCTGACAAACAGGAGCGAGGACACCGATGAAGTCCATCATTCAGGAAGCGATCGCGAAGCACCAAGACAACCAGTCGATGATCGAGGAACCGAAGGCGCCAACGCAGGCGTATGCGAGCGCGGACGACGCCGAGCTCGCGAAGCTGGCGGAGACGCTGAAGGTCAACATCCGCATCGTCGGCTGCGGCGGCGGCGGATCGAACACGATCAACCGCTGCACGGAGGAAGGCATCCAGGGCGCGGAAATGTGCGCCATCAACACGGATGCGAAGCACCTCTTGACCATCCACTCGCCCCGCAAGATCCTCATCGGCCGCCGGGCCACGAAGGGCCTCGGCGCCGGGGCGCGTCCCGAGATCGGCGAAGAGGCCGCCCGGGAGAACGAGGAGGAGATCCGCCAATTCGTCCAGGGCGCGCACATCGTCTTCGTCACCGCGGGGATGGGCGGCGGGACGGGGACCGGGTCGGCGCACCTCGTGGCGCGCGTGGCGAAGGAGAGCGGCGCCTTGACGATGGGCGTGGTCACGCTGCCGTTCTCGGGCGAAGGGACCGCGCGGATGGAGCAGGCGCGCGACGGGCTCGAGCGCCTGCGCCGGGTCTGCGACACCACGATCGTCATTCAGAACGACAAGCTCCTCGAACTCGTCCCGCGCATGCCGCTCGACGCGGCGTTCAAGCTCGCCGATGCGGTCTTGATGACGGCGATCAAGGGGATCGCCGAGATCGTCACCCGCCCGGGTCTGGTCAACCTCGACTACGCCGACATCCTGACGGTCATGAAGGACGGCGGCGTCGCGCTGATCGGTCTCGGCGAGAGCGAGAGCGCGACGGACCGGGTCAGCGAAGCGGTCAACGAGGCCCTGACGAGCCCGCTGCTCGGCAGCGTCGAGCTCAAGGACGCGACGGGCGCCCTCGTCCGCGTGATCGGCGGCCCGACGATGACCGTCTCCGAGGCCGAGAAGGCCGCCTCGCTCGTCGGATCGAAGATCTCCAAGCGGGCCCGCATCATCTGGGGCTGCTCGGTCGAGAACTCGCCCGAGATGGAGAACACCATCAAGGTGCTCCTGATCATCACGGGCGTGCGCGCGACGAGCCTCCTCGGCCAGAAGGGGGGCTACGCGGCCGGTGAGTCCGAGGAAGTCATCGACCTCGTCCGGTAGGGAGCCTTCGCGCTCCCGTCCCCGCTACCTCGGCGTCGAGGTGGCGGGGGAACTCTTTCCCGTCGACTCGCTCGGCGCTTGGCACGGCATCCTCGAGCGACGGGAGGGCCACCCGCCGCCGCCGTTCCGCTATCGCATCGTCCGCTCCGACGCGGCCCGGGCGATCGTGGAGGTCGACCAGCGCTCCGCCGACCTCGCCCGGGCCCGGTGGACCGAAACGTCGCGCCCGGCCGGCCGCTGGTCGATCCGGACCGAGCGGACCTGGGGGACGCTCCGAGGGGCGAAGGCGTGGATGCGGGGCCCCCGGCGGGGCCCGAGGAACTTATCTCCGAACTCCGCTCCCCGTTCCGGGTAAGCGGAGTGGACGCGAAGAGCCCCCGTCGGGTGCACGTCGAGCGCGCTCTCCTTTCGGTCGACGACAAGAGCGGTCTGGTGGACCTCGCGCGGGGCCTCTCCGCTCTCTCGGTCGAGCTCTGGGCGACCCAAGGCACCCGCAAGGCGATCGAGGCGGCGGGTCTCGCCGCCCGCCCCGCCGAGGATCTCACGGGGATCGGCTCCTGGTTCGGGGGCCGCGTCAAAACGCTCCACCCCGCGCTGCTCGCGGGGATCCTCGCCCCCCGCACGCCCGAGGGGTTGCGCGAGCTCGCCGAGCGGAAGTTCCTCGCGTTCGATCTCGTGGTGGTCCAGCTCTATCCGTTCGAGCGCCACCTCGCCGAGCATCCCACGAGCGACGACCGGGAGGAGTACATCGACATCGGCGGCGTCACCCTCGCGCGGGCCGCGGCGAAGAACCACGGCTCGGTCGCGGTCGTTCTCGATCCCCGCCAGTATCCGCCGATCCTCGAGGAGCTCCGCGCGCACGAGGCGACGCTCTCCGACCCAACGCGGCTCGATCTCGCCGTCGCGGCGTTCCGCCGCTGCTCCGCCTACGATGCGGCGATCGCGAGCGGCCTCGTCGGCCCCGGCGCGCCGACGGCCGACCCGTTCCCAGTGGAGGTCGTCTTCCGGCGGGATCCGGTCCGCCTGCGGTACGGGGAGAACCCCCACCAGAAGGCCGCGGTCTATGTCTCGGCGGGCCCCGCCGGCTCCGACCTTGCCGGATCCCCGTTCTCCCTCGTCAAGGGGGACGCGCTCTCGTTCACCAACCTGCTCGACCTCGACACCGCGCTCGCGACCGTCGCGGAGTTCCCGACCCCGACCGCGGCGGTGGTCAAGCACGCGACCCCGTGCGGCGTCGCCTCCGGCGCCACGATCCGGGAGGCGATCGAGCGCGCGATCGCCACCGACCCGGTCGCTCGCTACGGCTGCGCGATCGCCGTCAACCGCCCGATCGGCCCGGGCGATCCCGAGGCGATGCGCGGGGTCTTCGTCGACCTCCTCGCCGCTCCCGCCTTCGACCCCGGGGCGCGGGTCCCGCTCGACCGGCGTCCGAAGATCAAGCTCGTCGAGACCACCCCTCCCCCGCTCGGCGCCGCCCGCTGGGAGGCGCACAGCGCCCTCGGGCGGCTCCTGCTCCAGGAGGTCGACCAGCGCGAGCTGCTCCCGACCGAGTTCCGCCTCGTCCGCGGCGGGGCCGTCTCCGGGGAGGAGGCGTGCTCGCTCGACTTCGCCTGGCGGGTGGTCCGGCACGCGAAGTCGAACGCGATCGTGCTCGCCCGTGGATCGACGACCGTCGGGATCGGGGGCGGCCAGCCGACGCGTTCGAAGTCGGTCCAGCTCGCCTGCGAGATCGCCGGGGAGCGGGCCCGCGGCGCGGTCCTCGCCTCCGACGCCTTCTTCCCGTTCGCCGACGGCGTCGAGATCGCCGGCAAGGCCGGGGTTCGGGCGATCATCCAGCCAGGCGGCAGCGTGCGCGACCCCGAGGTCCTCGCGATGGCGGAGCGCTACGGGATCTCGATGTACTTCACCGGTTGGCGGATCTTCCGCCACTAAGGTCCGTTCAGGCGAAATCGAAGTAGCGCCGCAGGATCGAGCGGAACTCCGCCGGCTCAACGGGGCCGATCTCGCGCCCCTTCTCCCGGCCCGCCTGGACGAAGAGGTAGGTCGGGATCGAATGGATCCCGTACGTCCGAGTGACCCCGCCGGCCTCGTCGACGTCGACCTTCGCGAACTTCACGCGGCCCTCGAGCTTCAGGCTGAGCTCGCGGAGCACCGGCTCGGTGATCCGGCACGGAGCGCACCATTCGGCCGTGAAGTCGACCACGACCGGGACCGCCGACCGGATGACCTCCTGGTCGAAATTCGCGTCGTTGACGACCACGAGACCGCCCATCGTCCGCCGGGAGCGTTCGAGACGTCGGTTCGCTTTAAGGCTAGGGTCGTTCCGACCGGCGACGCCCGTGGTCGACCGTACGAGGACCGCACCTCTCTCTCCCGATGCGGCGTGCGTACGGGCGCTCCTGCGATGGTTCGAGCGGGAGCGCCGCCCCCTGCCGTGGCGGCGCGACCGGGACCCGTACTCGATCTGGATCTCGGAGGTCCTGCTCCAGCAAACGCGCGTCGCGGCGGCGATCCCGTACTACGAGCGGTTCCTCGCGCGGTTCCCCGACGTCGACGCGCTCGCCCGGGCCCGCCCCCAAGAGGTCCTCCGCCTCTGGCAGGGAGCGGGCTACTACGCCCGCGCCCGGCACCTCTCCGCCGCGGCCCGGACGATCGTCCGTCGTTTCGGCGCCCGGTTCCCGAGCTCGGTCGAGGAGCTCGAAACGCTGCCGGGAGTGGGGCCATACATCGCTCGCGCCGTCGCGAGCCTCGCGTTCGACCGCCCCGTGCTCGCGCTCGAAGCGAACGGACGGCGGATCGCCGCGCGGCTCTGGGGGGAGCGCGGCGCCGCGGAGGACCCCCAGGTCGTCCGTCGCCTCACCGAGCGCATGACGGCGCTCCTGCCGCCCGTGCGCGCCGGAGCGTTCAACGAGGCCTGGATGGAGCTGGGCGAGACGGTCTGCCACCCGCGGACCCCCGCCTGCCCGAGATGCCCCATCCGACGATGGTGCCGTGCCTCGGCGGAGCTCGAGGATCCGGGCGAGATCCCGCGCCGCCGGAAGCGAGCGCCCAAGCCGCACGTTCGGGCCGCCGTCGTCGTCCTCCGGGCCGGGCGCCGCTGGCTCCTCCATCGTCGGCCGCCGACCGGACTCCTCGGCGGGATGTACGAATTCCCGGGGGGAAAGATCCATCCGGGGGAGAGCCCCGCGGCCGCCGCGAAGCGCGAGTGGCGGGAGGAGACCGCGCTCCCCGTCCCGCCCCTGGTCGC
>JAJZMW010000144.1:3424-6510 GCA_021848165.1 Thermoplasmata archaeon | reverse complement strand
CTGGGCGTTCATCAGCACGGCGAGCACGCTCTTCCTGATCCGCCTGGTCGCGCGCTCCGCCCGAGGACGCGCGTTGGGGCTCTACAACGCCGTCGCCGGGATGGGGAGCCTCGTCGGGACGGTGCTGGGCGGTTGGCTGTTCGTGACGTACGGGTTCGAGCTCACCTACGCGCTCGCCGCGGCCGTCGTCCTGGTCGGCACGCTGCTCCTCGCGCCGATCCCGTTCCCGATCTTCACGATCCAAGCGCGTCTCGTTCGCCGAAGGTCCTCGCGGCGCCTCGGCTCCGTGCGGGCCGCGAGCGCCCCCCGGTGGGACCGCGGGGCGCCGCCCGACGCGCCCCGCCACCGATAAGTCGGCGGGCCCGTCCCGACCGTTCACGTCCGACCCGTCCCCGGCCCGCGAAGCACCGTGGCTCCCGCCGGCGGCCGAGCGGGCGCTCGGGGTCGGGATCTACGCGACCCACCCCCCGGGGGTCGGCGGAACGTTGAAGGAGAGCCCGGGAGACTTTCGCGTCCGCGAGGTCTCCGCCTATCCGACGCCCGATCCGGACGGCGCCTATACGATCCTGCGGATCGAAAGCGTCGGGTGGGAGCAGCACGAGCTGGCCGAAGCGATCGCCCGACGCCTCGGCCTCCCGCACCGCGCGATCGATTGGGCGGGGACCAAGGACCGGCGCGCGGTGAGCGAGCGGCTCTTCAGCTACCGTGGGGTCCCTCCGCGCGGGGGCCTCGACCTCCCGCGGGTGGTCGTCCAGGACGTCTACCGCGCGCGCGACGGGGTCCGACTCGGGCATCACTACGGGAACAGCTTCGACATCGTCGTTCGTTCGTTGCCCGCCGACCCGGCCGCCTCCCTCAGTGCGGCCGCGGCGATCCGGGCGGAGCTCCGCCGGGGTCCCGGGATCCCGAACTTTTTCGGCCCGCAGCGGTTCGGCGAAGTCCGCCCGATCACCCACGAGGTCGGACGGGCGCTCGTCCGCGGGGACCCGGCGGGCGCCGTCGACATCTACTTGACGGCGACCCCCTCGGGCGTCGGAACGGAGGGCGGCGACGCGCGACGGGCGTACGCCGAGCATCGCGACGCCGCGCGCGCTCTCCGCGAGTTCCCCTCCGAGTACCGGTTCGAGCGCACGCTGCTCGAGCATCTCGCGAAGGGGCACCCGCCCGAGCGGGCGCTGCGCGCGCTCTCCCATGAGCTGCGGCTCCTCTTCGTGCACGCCTACCAATCGTGGATCTTCAACCGGTGGCTGACCGCCCGGTGGCGCGCGGGGTCGCGATTCGACCGACCCGAGGCGGGAGATTCTCTCCTGCGTCTCGGACGGGACGGAACGATCCGCGCCGACGCGGCGGTCCGCGTCGAGCTCGACAACCGGCCCGAGTGCGCCGATCTCGTCGCGCGGGGGCGCGCGGTCGTCGCGGGTCCGCTGGTCGGCTACGAGACGACGATCGGCGCCGGACCCGCCGACGAGACCTTGGCCCGGATCCTGGCCGAAGAGAACGTCGCCCCGGGGGCGTTCCGGCTGCCTCGGACCCCGGAGGTGGCGAGCGCGGGAGCGTATCGGCCCGCCCTCGTGCCGACGCCGCCGATCGCCCTCTCGCGAACGGAGGAGGAGGCGCCGGGCCTCCGCTTCGTCTTCTCCTTGCCGAAAGGGGCCTACGCCACCGTTCTTCTGCGCGAGTTCCTCAAGCTCGGCGCGACGCGCGCTCGCGACTCCAACGGAGCGTTCTAATACCTCGCCCCCGGGTGAAGCCGACCGAGGGATTCGGTCGTGCTCGAGGCGTCGTCCCCGGTCCCCCCGGCTCCGGCCGCCGCCGAACCCGCTCGCGTCCCGTGCGGGGTCCCGGACTTCGATTACTTCATGGGGGGGGTGCCGCCCGGATCGGTCGTCCTGTTGCTCGGGGACGCCGGCGCCGGCCACTCCGAGTTCGCCCTCACGAGCGCGGTCCAGTTGATGCGACACCGAGAGTCCCCGCTCGACCACCCGATCCACCTGGGGCGATCGCGGGGCGCCCTGGACGTCCCCGACGCGATCGTTTACGTGAGCTTCACCCGGACCCGCACCCAGGTCCTGGACGAGATCCGCGCCGCGTTCGACGCCGTCTATCCCGAGGTCGTGGAGCGGCACCTATTCTTTCACGATCTCTCGTCGGCCTACTTCCAAGCGACGAGCGTCCCCGCCGCCTGGTCCGAGGTCGCGAGCCCCTTGTCGGGAGGCTCCCTCGCGCGCGCCCCGTTGATCGGGGGGGCGGCCGGACCGCTGCGCGCCCTCGCCGATGCGCTGGACGCGGACGGGAACCACCGCCTGATCATCCTCGACTCCCTCGGCGACCTCGTGGTGCGCCCGGGGCTCGAGACGAGCGAGATCGTGACGTTCCTCAAGGGACTCCGCCGTCGGGCGAAGTCCTGGGCCGGGATCGTCTATCTCCTCCTCTCCCGCGGCGTCGCGACCCCCGCCACGGAGCAGGCGATCGTCGATTCGGTGGACGGGGTCCTCTCGTTCAGCTGGACGAGCCCGCAGAACCGCTCGCAGCGGCAGCGCACGCTGGTCATCGAGAAATTCCTCCCCGTCCTTTCGCACGTCGCCGATGAGTACCAAGGGCGCTTCGTGATCCGCGTCCAGGCGCGCACGGGCCTCGTGACCACGCAACATGAGCGCGTCTGAGCCGCCCCCCCCGCGACCGAGGGTCCCGCTCGGGATCGACGGCCTGGACGCCATGCTCCACGGCGGCGTCCCGCAGGGCGCGGTCCTCCTCGTCTCGGGGCTGCCCGGGACGGGGAAGACCTGCCTCGGGCTCGGGTTTCTCGCCGAAGGTCTTCGCCGGGGTGAGCCGGGGGTCTTCCTCTCCCTCGAAGAGGAGATCGACATGTTGCTCGAGACGTCGCGGCAGTTCGGGTGGCCGTTCGATGCCGCGGTCTCGGAGGGGACGCTCAAGCTCCTCCGCCTCGATCCGCGCGAGACCCACCAGAGCTTGAAGCGGATCCAAGGCGAGCTGGGCGCGGACCTGCGCAAGCTCGGCGCGAAGCGGATCGTGGTCGATTCCGTCTCGCTGCTCGAGATGCTCTGCGAGAACGAGGTGGCACGTCG
>JAJZMW010000144.1:0-3414 GCA_021848165.1 Thermoplasmata archaeon | reverse complement strand
CGTCGGGAGACGCTCTTCGCTCTCGCCGGCGCCTGCCGCGGCGCGGGGGCGACGACCGTCCTGATCGCCGAGGCGGACCCGCAGCACCCGGAGGTGACCCGGGACGGCCTGGCGGAGTACGTCGCGGACGGGGTGATCCTGCTCGGGTACTCCCAGACCGCGGACGGCCGGCGCGTCGGCCTTTCCGCGCGCATCCTCAAGATGCGCCGCACTCACCATGTCCGCTCGTCGCAGCCGTACACGATCGGCCCCCACGGCATCGAGGTCGACGCGAACGCCGTGGACTTCGGCCGGTTGAGCTGATCCGCCCCCGCATCCATATCCCTGCCGGCTCCCTCGGCTCGCCCGGTCGACGCGCATGCGCTGGGTCCTTTACGTCGACATGGACGCCTTCTACGTGAACTGCGAGCTGCGCGATCGCCCGGAGCTGCGTGGGCTCCCCCTGCTCATCGGGCACCGCCCGACGGACGCACCGAGCCGCGCCGTCGTTCTGAGCGCGAGCTACGAAGCGCGTCGCGTTGGGGTCCGCAGCGCGCAACCCGTGCGCGAGGCGGCACGACGGTGCCCGGAGGCGCGGTGGCTCCCTCCGGACTTCCCGAAGTACGAGGCGCGTTCGGGCGAGGTGATGGCGTGGCTGCGCGAGCGCTTTTCCGCCGTCCATCCGCAGAGCATCGACGAGGCGATGCTCTTCGTGGAGGCGGGTTCCCCCGCCGCCCTGGTCGAGATCGCGAAGGGGGCGCAGGCGGGGCTCCGGGACGCCGTGGGGCTCCCCTCCAGCTGGGGAGGCGCCCCCCACCATCTCATCGCCAAGATCGCCAGCGATCGCGCGAAACCGGGCGGCGTCCGCATCGTTCCGGCGGACGAGGTCGCGAGGTTCCTCGCGCCCCAGTCGGTCCGGGCGATCCCCGGGGTCGGTCCGAAGACCGCTGCCGCTCTCGAACAGGGAGGGATTCGAACGATCGAGGAACTCGCCGCCGCCGGCCACCGAACGGCTCGGCGGCTCATCGGGGCGTGGGGAGGCTCCCTTGTGGAGATCGCTCGGGGGCGACTCCCCCCCCAGGAGGAGCCGACCGAGAGCGGTCCTCGCTCGCGGTCGAGCGATCGGACGTTCGCGACCGACGTCGCCGACCTCGGCGAGCTGGAGGGAACCGTCACGGAGATGGCCCGGGAGCTCGGCGAGGCGGTCGCGCGCGAGGGATACCGCTTCGGCGCGGTCGGCGTGGCGCTTCGCTGGGAGGATTTCGCCCGCGTGCAGCGCGGGCGCGCCCTGCCCGGCAGCACCGCGAGCCCCGCGGTCCTCGCGAACGCCGCGTCCCGGCTCCTCCGGGAGGTCTGGGAGGAGGAAGCGCGGACGAGCGCCCGCCGCGTTCGGACCGTCACCGTGCGGGTGGAGCGCCTCCGCCGTGCCCGGGAAAAGCAGGTCTCGCTCGACACGTTCGCCGCCGGGCCGTCCCCCGACTGAGCGTCGCGGCCGGGGCACTCGTTTTCTATGGGACGCCGTATCGCGGCCGATGGCCGATCCGGGAGCCAAGGAGCGGATCGCGCAGGAGCTCGTTCGCCCCCCCCACGATGAGCTGGGTCTCCCGCGTCCGGCCTACGGGGGCCGATCGAACGCCAACATCGTTCCCAGCCTCGTGCGCGCTCTCGGGGGTCCCCGAGAGGGGCTCTTGCCCCCCCTCGAGCGGGGCCTCGACCCGTTCGACGGTCGGGCGCCCCCGGGACCGGTGGTCGTCGTCGTGGTCGACGGGCTCGGGTGGAATTCTCTCCAAGGGGCTCTCGCCGCCACCGACGATCCGCTCCTTCGGCGGTGGAGCGAGCCGAGCGATCCGATCACGACCGTCTTCCCCACGACCACCGTCGCGGCTCTCGTGAGCGTATCGACCGGGGCGGCCCCGGCGCAGCACGGGGCGGCGGGCTACCGGCTCTACCTGCCCGGCTTCGGGGTCGTCGCGGACCTGCTGAAGATGATGCCGGTGGGCCTCGCCTCCCCGGAGAGCCTCGTCGGCCCGTCCTGGAGCCCGCAGGTGATCACCGATGCGCCGACGATCTTCCGTCGCCTGGGCACCGGGGTGGCGATCTCACGGGAAAGCTTCCGATCGACCGGGTTCACGAGGCTCTTGTACGACGGAGCGGAATATCGCGGGTACGCGACGGCCTCGGAGCTCGCCCACGAGCTGGCTCGGACGTTGACGAGCCGCCCCCTGCCGCCGATCGTGTACGCGTACTGGGATGAGTTCGACACCGTCCAGCATCTCCGGGGCCCGGCGCCCCGCCACGCTCGCTTCGAGCTCGAACGCCTCGCGCACCTCCTCGCGCACGTGGCGGAGGATCTCGGGTCCGCCGCGCAGGACGTCACCGTCCTCCTCACCGGGGACCATGGTCAGGTCGAGGTCCGTCGGGAGCTCCAGCTCGCGGTCGACGAGCACCCCGACCTCCTCGCCCAGATGAGCCGGCCGATCGGCGGGGACCGGCGCGGGGCCTATTTCGCGGCGGCCCCGGGGAAGGAGGACGGGCTTGCCCGCGACCTCGAACGGTACCTTCCGCCCGGGAGCCGGCGGGTCGGCATCCCCGACGCGCTGGCCGGCGGCCTGTTCGGGCCCGGGCCCTGGCACCCCGAGATCGAGGTGCGCCTGGGAACCTTCCTCGCGCTTCCCGTCCGAGGCTCCGGCATCGTTCAGCATCTTCCCGGTGCGACGCGCCCGACCCGGCATCTCGCCGGCGGCCACGGCGGCCTCGAGGCCGACGAACTGCTCGTGCCGCTCGTCCACGCGCGCCTTTCCGAGCTCGCGCGCCGCTAGCCCGGTGCGCGACAAGGGTATAGGCCCGCTCTCGGCTGGCGCTCCGTGAGCGCCCTGCGCGAGCCGATCGTCAGCCTGCTCGGGCACGTCGATCACGGCAAGACCACGCTGCTCGACCGCATCGCGGGGACCGTCCGCGCCTCCAAGGAGGCCGGCGGGATCACGCAGCACATCGGCGCGATCGAGGTCCCGGCCGCCGCGATCCGCTCGGTCTGCGTCGGGCTCTTGAGCGAGGGCCAGCTCCAGGTCCCGGGGCTCCTCTTCATCGACACTCCCGGCCATCGCTCGTTCGAAACGATGCGCCGCCGCGGCGGAGCGCTCGCGGACATCGCGATCCTCGTCATCGACGCCCGCGAGGGGTTGATGCCGCAGACCCGGGAGTCGCTCCAGATCCTGCGGCGCGAGAAGACCCCGTTCGCCGTGGCGCTCACGAAGATCGACCTCATCGCCGGCTGGCGACGCCCGGGCGGGGCCGCTCCGCTGACGGCCGTCCTCCAGGGAGCGAGCAACGAGTTCGCCCGCGCACTCGACGAGCGACTCTACAGCGCGGCCGAAGGGCTGGGCCAGCTCGGATTCTCCGCCGAGCGGTGCGATCGGGTCAGCGACTTCACCCGCA
>JAJZMW010000021.1 GCA_021848165.1 Thermoplasmata archaeon | reverse complement strand
GTGGCCCGCTCGGCTGACGGCCAAAGCGGTGGGGAAACACCCGGTCCCATTCCGAACCCGGCAGTTAAGCCCACTGGCGTTCCGCGCGGTACTGAAGTGCGCGAGCCTACGGGAACCGCGGAAAGCTGTCAGCCTCTCGGGACCGGTGCGGGGCCTCGCGACGTAGCGGGGAACGTTCGATGACGAGCGCGATGAGCCCCGGGCCTTCGGCGACCGACCGATTCTTGGACCGTCGTGGGGCCGGCTGGCTCCGCGCCGGGGGGATCTTCGGAGCCGTCGGGGCGGCGGTCGCCTTCGCGGTCCCGGCGCTCCTCTGGGGGCTCGCTCGCTGGGGCGCGACCCCCGCGATCCCCTTCGGCACGGCCTGGACGCAGATCGCCGGGATCCTCGCCGCGGCCGGGGCGGTGCTGATCCTGGTGTCGTTCGTCTGCTACCGGTGGAGCTTCTCGCTCTTCCGCCGCGTCGCCCCCCGGTATTGGCTCCCGTCGGCGCTCTGCCTCGTCGGGTCGAGCGGACTGCTCCTGGCGCTCGTGGCGACGGTCCTGGCGACCGGGGCGGCCGCCTCCGTCGCCGGCTGCGTCCAGGGCTCGTGGACGAACGCCTACTCCTGCCTCCAGCGCGCCTCTCCCCTCGGCGCCTACGCCGGGCTCCTCGGCCTGTGGCTCGGCTGGATCGGGGGGATCGGCCTCGTCATCGGCCTCGGGATGCGGAGCGGCGACCGGGGCTCCCCCCTGATCGGGATCGCCACGATCCTCTACGCGATCCTGGTCGTCCTGCTCGTCATCCCCCTCCTCGGACTCGGGATCGCCGTCCCCCGGGCGTCGAACTTCCTGCTCCTCGCGCCCGCGTTCGCGACGGTCGCGCCGATCCTGGTCGCGGCGGCGCGGATCCCCTCGGGCCCCGGCCGCACCCCACCCCCCTCGCTCGGCAAAGCCTAAGTCGTTCGCGCGAGGTCGGCGGCCGTGTACCTCGGCGCGCACCTCGGGATCGCGGGGGGCCTCGATGTCGCGGCCCGCGAAGCGCACCGCATCGGCGCCGAATCGCTCCAGATCTTCGCGAAGAGCCCGCAGATGTGGAAGGGGCCCCCGATCGCCCCCGAGGCCGCCGAACGGTTCCGCGCCGCGGTCCGGTCGGAAGGGCTCCGGGCAACGGCCGTGCACCACGGCTACCTGCTCAATCTCGCGAACCCGGACGAGGCCCGCCAGCGGCAGTCGATCGCCGCCTTCGAGGACGAGCTCCGGCGCGCCGAGCTCCTCGGGGTCGACGCCCTGATCTTCCATCCCGGCGCCCATCTCGGGAGCGGCGCCGAGGCGGCGGCCCGACGGATCGCCGAGTCGATCAACACCGCCTTCGCGCACGTCCCGCACGGCACGGTCCGCGCGCTTCTCGAGAACTCCGCCGGCCAGGGGACGACGTTCGGATCCCGGTTCGAGGAGCTCGCCGGCGTGATCGACCGCGTCGACGACCGGGACCGGGTCGGGGTCACGCTCGACACCTGCCACCTCTTCGCCGCCGGCTTCGACTTCCGCACGCCGGAGGGGTACGGGGCGATGTTCGACGCGTTCGACGCGATGGTCGGGATCCCGCGGCTCTTTGCCTTCCACTTGAACGACGCGAAGGCGGACCTCGGGTCGCATCTCGACCGCCACGAGAACATCGGCGCCGGTCGGATCGGACGGGAGGGGTTCCGCTCCCTCGTCAACGATCCCCGATGGGCCCGGCTCCCCGGCTTTCTCGAGACCCCGCTCGATTCCGACGACTACGCCCGCTACTCGGCGGATCTCGCCACGCTCCGCTCCCTCCTCGCTTCGGCGGCGAGCGGTCGGGGTCGGAACGCCCCCGCCCCGTCGTCGGCCGACGGGCGCCGACCGGCGAAGCGACCCGGCCCTGCCCGGGGTCGTTGAACCCGGCCCGCCCGCAGAACGCCGCCTCAACCGTCAAATAGCCCGGCCGGCCATGCAACGCCGCCGATGGCGGGAGCTCCTGCGGGCGACGCGACGATCGCGCAGCTCGAGTCGACCGCCCGGGAGATCCGCCGCGACATCATCCGCATGGTCGGCCGCGCCGGATCGGGCCATCCGGGGGGCAGCCTCTCCGTCACCGACCTCGTGACCGCCCTCCTGTTCCACGAGATGCGGAACGACCCCGCGCACCCCGACGACCCCGCACGCGACCGCCTCGTCCTCTCGAAGGGCCACGCGGCCCCCGCCCTCTACGCCGCGCTCGCCCATCGAGGATTCCTGCCGCACGAAGAGCTCCTCTCGCTCCGGCAGCTGGGGAGCCGTTTGCAGGGCCACGTCGACCGGAACAAGCTCCCGTGCATCGAAGCGTCGACCGGATGCCTGGGCCAAGGGATCGGGATGGCGGTCGGCATGGCGCTCGGCGCCCGGCTCGAGCGCCAGAGCCACCGCGTCTACGCGATCCTCGGCGACGGCGAGTGCCAGGCGGGGCCGACGTGGGAGGCGCTCATGGTCGGGGGCCACTACCGCCTCGCGAACCTCGTCGTCCTGCTCGACCGCAACGGGTACGAGACCGACGGCGCCACCGAATCGATCCTCGGGATCGAGCCGATCGTCGACAAGTTCGCGGCGTTCCGGTACCATACGATCGACATCGACGGCCACGACTTCGGCCAGATCCTCGCCGCCCTCGCCGAGGCGCGGACGACGGTCGACCGACCGACCGCGATCGTCGCGCGGACGGTGAAGGGGAAGGGCGTCTCGTTCATGGAGAACACCCACGTCTGGCACGGGAAAGCGCCGAACGCGGCGGAGACGGAGCGGGCGCTGGCGGAGCTGGCGGACCCGCCGGCGTCGTGACGGCGCTCGGACGGATCATGGCAACGAGCGTGGCGGGGACGGTCCCGAAGGAGAGCCTGCGCGACGCCTACGGAGAGACGCTGGTCGAGCTCGGGAGCGCCGACCCGCGCCTGGTCGTCCTGGACGCCGACCTCGCCGGTTCGACCCGGACGCAGCTCTTCGGGAAGAAGTTCCCCGAGCGGTTCTTCGACCTCGGCGTGATGGAGCCGACGCTGATGACGGTCGCCGCGGGCCTCGCGCTGGCGCCGCGCACGGTCTTCGCGAGCACCTTCGCGGTCTTCGCGGCGGGCCAGGCCTACAACCAGGTCCGTCAGGCGATCTGCTACAACCGAGCGAACGTCAAGATCGTCGCGACCCACGGGGGCCTCCTCGTCGGCCCGGACGGAGGCACCCACCAGATGATCGAGGACATCGGCCTCATGCGGGGGCTCCCTCGCATGAACGTGATCGTCCCCGCCGATGCGCCGTCGACGCGCAGCGCCGTGCGCGCGGCGGCGGAGATCGACGGGCCGGTCTACCTCCGCCTGACGCGGGAGAACCTGCCCCGCGTCACCGACGGGAGCTTCCGCTTCGGGGTCGCGAACCGCCTGCGGGACGGCCACGATCTGACGATCGTCGCCGTCGGCGCCCTGGTCGCCCGCGGGCTCGAGACGGCGACGGAGCTCGAGCGGGTCGGGATCTCGACCCGCGTGCTCGACCTCGCGAGCGTGAAGCCGGTCGACGTGCCGGCGCTCGTCCGCGCGGCGCGCGAGACCGGGGCCCTCCTCGTGCTCGAGGAGCACTCGGTCGAGACGGGCGTCGGGGCCCTGGTCGCCGCCACGGTCGCGGAAGGATATCCGGTCCCGGTCCGCCGGGTCGGCGTCCCGGACGTCTTCGGCGAGAGCGGGGAGGCGTGGGCGGTCCTCGACCACTTCGGTCTCTCCCGCCAGCGCATCCTGGACGAGGCGTGGGAGCTCCTCGCCCAGCGGGGCAAGGTTCACTAACGGGTCGGATATCGGAGCCGCACGATGAAGCTCTT
Organism: Thermoplasmata archaeon; assembly: GCA_021848165.1. Lineage (GTDB taxonomy): Archaea > Thermoplasmatota > Thermoplasmata > Lutacidiplasmatales > UBA184 > Lutacidiplasma. The sequence continues at coordinate 2,677 of JAJZMW010000021.1, read as the reverse complement.
CCTGGACACGGCGAGCACGAAGGAGATCCGATCGATGTGGGAGATCGGCATCCTCGACGGCGTGACGACCAACCCGACCCTCGTCGCCAAGGAGGGCCGCCGATTCGAGGAGGTCCTGCTCGAGATCTGCGCGCTCGGCGTGCCGAGCGTCTCCGCGGAGGTCGTCGCGACCGACGTCGAGGGGATGCTCCGCGAGGGCCGCCACCTGCGCGCGCTCCACCCGTCGATCTACGTCAAGGTCCCGATGACCCCCGCCGGGCTCCGCGCGACGAAGATCCTGGCCGGGGAGGGGACCCGCGTGAACATGACGCTCGTCTTCAGCGCCACCCAGGCGCTGCTCGCCGCGAAGGTCGGGGCGGCGTACGTGAGCCCGTTCATCGGCCGCCTGGACGACCAGAGCGAGGTCGGGATGGACCTCATCCGCGACATCGTGACGATCTACGCGAACTACGGCTTCTCGACCGAGGTTCTCGTGGCGAGCGTCCGCCACCCCGTGCACGTCCTCGAAGCGGCGAAGCTGGGAGCCCACATCGCGACGATGCCCTACGCCGTGATGGAGAAGCTCGCCCAGCACCCGCTCACCACGATCGGCCTCGCGCGGTTCCTCCAGGATTGGGAGAAGGTCCCGAAAGGGTAGCCCCGGTCCGATGAGCGAACCCCCGCTGGTGGACCGCTACCTCCGGCTGACCCGCGAGGCGCTCGACCGGGTCCGGTCGGCCGCCCCGAGCCGCTCCTACCTCGCCGGGGCCGCCGACGACTTCCTCGGGATGGCGCGGGCCTACCTCTCCGACGCCGAGCACTTCGCCCGCACCAACGACCCGGATCGGGCGCTCGCGGCGGCGAGCTACGCGCACGGGTGGCTCGACGCGGGGGTACGGCTCGGGCTCCTGGACGGAGGCGACGATGACCAGCGGTTCACGCTCTTCAAGTAGGCGATCCTCGCCGGGCCTGCCCGAGCGCGAGGCGCGTCGGATCGAGATCCACCTCGGCCGGCGCGAGGCCCGTCGGGAGCGCCTCGCCGGCCGGGCCCGCACGCTCCGGCGCGAGGCGCAGGCGTGGATGATCGGGCTCCACGAGGGTCGGGCGGATCCGGCCGAAGCGCGTCGGCTCGCCCGGGGGCTGCGGAGCCTCTCGCGCGCCACGACGACCGAGGCGAGCGCCGACGCCGCCCTGGTCCGCGACGCCCTCCAGGAGGCGGTCGAAGCGCTCCTCCTCGCGGCGATCGTTGCGCACCGACCGCTCCCCGGACCGCGCGCGCTCGGCGTCGAGCCGGAACCGTACCTCCTCGGGCTGGGGGACGTCGTCGGCGAAGTCCGTCGTCGGGCGCTCGGCGAGCTCGCGCACGACGACCTCGCCGCCGCGGAAGCGTCGGTCCGGTTGATGGAGCGTCTCTACCAAACGCTAATGCGGTTCGACACCACCCGCGCGATCGTGCCGCTCAAGCCGAAGCAGGACGCCGCGCGGGGACTCCTCGAACGGACCCGGGGCGAGGTCGTGATGGCCCGCGTCCACTCCCGCTATCGCCTCGAACGGAGCGCGCCGGAATGAGCGCGCCGGCCCGCCGGACGATCGCCGTCATCGGCGGCAGCGGAGTGACGGGGATCTTCGGCGAGGGCGAGCGCCGCGAGCACCGGGTCAGCACCCCCTGGGGCGCTCCCTCGGCCCCGATCCAAGAGGGGCGGGTCGGCCCCGTCCGCGTCCTCTTCCTCCCCCGCCACGGCGTCGGCCACACGATCCCGCCGCACGCCGTCAACTATCGCGCGAACGTCGACGCGCTCGTGGCCCTCGGCGCCGAGGCGATCGTCGCGGTGAACTCGGTCGGCTCGCTGCGGCAGGAGCTTCCCCCCGGGCGGTTCGTGCTCCCCGACCAATTCGTCGATTTCACCAAGCGACGGGCGACGACGTTCTTCGACGGCGGCCGCGTGATGCACGCGAGCCTCGCCGATCCGTTCTGCCCGGATCTCCTCGCGAGCGCCCGGGAGGTCGGCACCGGGCTCGGGATCCCGTTCGCCGAGCGCGGGACGTACGTCTGCGTCGAGGGCCCCCGCTTCTCGACCCGGGCGGAATCGAAGTTCTTCCGGGGGTTCGCCGACATCATCGGGATGACGCTCGTTCCCGAGGTCACTCTCGCCCGGGAGCGGGCGATCTGCTACGCCTGCCTCGCGATGGTCACCGATTTCGACGTCTGGGCGGAGCGCCCGGTCGAGGTCGCGGAGATCCTCGCGACGATGCAGCAGAACGTCGCCGCGATGCAGCGGCTCCTCGTGACGCTCCTTCCCGCCCTCGCCCACGCCCCGACCTGCGCGTGCGCGCACGCCGTCGATCAGGCGATGGTGTAGGGCCGAAGCGGCGCTACTCGGTCGACACGCGCCGGACGGCGATCGGGATCACGCCCGCGCCGAACTCCCGCTCGGCGATCTCGACCGGGTCGACCAGATCGGTCGGGACGTCGATCAGGATCGGAGCCCCGAGCGAGATCTGCAAGGCGCGCGCGCCGAGGATCCGGGCCCGCTCGAAGCGGGTGAACTCTTCCGAGCCCTCGGGTCGGTGGGAGGTACGCGAAGGCATATCCAACGTCCCGGGGCCGCTCGACGCGGCGGCCATAAGGAGGTCGTGCACCCGTGGTTCCCTATTTACGGTTTGCCACGGCCGGCGGCCCCGGAGCGGCTCGAAATCC
>JAJZMW010000008.1 GCA_021848165.1 Thermoplasmata archaeon | reverse complement strand
TTTCGCGATGATCGCGGAGGTCGTCCGTCGTCGCTACCAGCGCCGCCTCGCGGAGGAGGAGGTCCTTCCCGACCTCCTCCTGATTGACGGGGGCCCGGGGCAGCTCGGGAGCGCGCTCGCGATCCTCGCCGCCCTCGGGCTCGCCGACCGCTTCCCGACGATCGGCCTCGCGAAGCGCGAAGAGGAGGTCTACCTGGCCGAGGCGCGCGAGCCGCGCCGTCCGAACCCGAACTCCCCTCCGATGCTCTTGCTGCGCGCCGTGCGGGACGAGGCGCACCGCTTCGCGATCACCTACCATCGCACACGGCGGCGCATCCGCCTTCGCGAGGAGATGGAGACGGCGAGCGACCGGCCCGCCGGGAGCGATTAGCGGCTCCCGGTCGTCTTCCGCTCGGGGATCCCGATGAACGGCAGGCCGCTCACGCGCCGGGCGATGTCGGCGGGGCTGAGGCGTCGCAGATCGCTCGCGGGCTCCAGGATCGCGACATCGAGCGACTCGGGCGGGAACGGCGTCGGCGAGCCCTCCGCGACCGCCTTGACGGCGAGCTGGAAGGCGGTCTCCTCGGTGCGGCTCTCCCCGAGGTTCTCCTCGAGGTAGTCGGCGACCGCGCGCCGGTTGCGGCCGATCGCGTAGGCCTTCCACCCGATCGTGGCGCCGCTCGGGTCGAGCTCGACCAGGCCGGGGACATGGTCCGTGAACCCGCCCAGGAGGAGCGAGACCGCGAACGGCCGGGTCCCGCCGTACTGCGTGTACTGCTGGAGGAGGGTCCCGAGCTCGTGGCCCAGATGCGAGTAGGGAGCGACCTCGTTGTACATCAAGCGGTGGCGCTGCGCCTCGACGCGCAGGTGCTCGACCAGCACGCGCGAGTCGGCGATCAGGCCCGCGGTCACGCACCCGAGCCCGGTGTCGATCGCGAAGCTCTTCTCGATCGATCCGGCCTCGGCGAGGGTGCTCAGCGGGAGGTTGCGGTAGGCGACGAAGACGATCCCGCTGGCGTAGGTCACCGCCACCGCGGTGCCGCCCATCTGGATCGCCTGCAGGGCGTACTCGACCTGGAACAGGCGTCCGTCCGGCGAAAAGACCGTGCTCGCGCGATCGTAGGCCATCTGGCCCGGTTGCATCTCCATCGGCGTTCCACCCTCGACCGCCGCGCCCAGTCCGGGGGGGGATTTGAACCTGCTGTCCTCGATGGCGTCCGGTTCACCACCCCGCGCGACCCCGGGCGCGGTCCCGGGAGCAACGCTTACCCGCCCCCCGGCATCGGCGCCCGGCGATGGCCGCGGAGCTCCCGATCGTCCGGCTTCCGATGGCGTCGAGCCATCGGGGGGACCTCAGCCCGGCGTGCGTCCAGTGCGCCGAGGGCCGCAAGATGGTCCTCTTCGTCACCGGTGTCTGTCGGTTCCGCTGCTTTTACTGCCCGGTCTCCCCGAACCGCAACCAGCAGGACGTCACCTACGCGAACGAGAGGCGCGTGCTCGCCGACGACGACCTCCTCGCCGAGGCGCGCGCGATCGGGGCGAGCGGCACCGGGATCACGGGGGGCGATCCGCTGGGCGTCGTCGATCGCGTCGAACACTACGTCCGGCTCCTCAAGGGAGAGTTCGGGGCCGAGCACCACATCCACCTCTACACCCACGAGCCGAACGCCGAGAAGCTCGCCCGCCTCGCGCGCGCCGGCCTGGACGAGTTCCGGCTCCACATCCCGCATTATCTCTGGGGATCGCTGGACGGCGCGGGGGCGGCGTACCGCCGCGTCCTCGAGGAGGCCCCGGCGTGGGGGATCCGCCGCGGGGTGGAGATCCCGGTCCTTCCCGACAAGGAGGTCGAGCTCGTGCGCCTTCTGCGGGCCCTCGATCGCCTCGGGGTCGACTTCGTCAACCTGAACGAGCTCGAGTTCTCGGAGACGAACGACGCGGCGATGCACGGGCGCGGGTACCGCCTCGATCCCCGCAACGGCTGGGGGGTCGACGGGTCGCGGGCCGTCGCCCAGCGCGTGGTGCGCACGACGGGGCTCTCGATCCCGATCCACTACTGCAGCTCCCGGTTCAAGGATTCGGTGCAGCTCCGCCAGCGCCTCGTGCGTCGCGCCGAGCGCACGGCGCCGCCGTTCGCCGACCGGACCCCCGATGGCACGCTCGTCTACGGCGTCGTCGAGGCGGGCGCGCGCACGAACCTCGGCCGCCTCGCCGACCGGGTCGCGAGCGCCGGGCGCCTCCCGAGCGACGGCTACCGCGTCGATTTCGCGCGGCGGCGCGTCGAGCTCGGCGCCGAAGCCTTGCGCCGTTTCGCGCGGCGCCTACGCGAGCCAGCGTTCGTGGTGGAGGAATACCCGACCACCGACGCCCTCGAGGTGGAACGGGAGCCCCTCAACCGGGCGGCGTTCCCCGGCTTCGGTGGGACGTAACCTTCGTCGCAGTCGTGCCCCCCCCAGGTCAGGTACCGCTCGTCGCCGCGGCGATGCTTGATCGAGCATGGGCCCCATCCTTCGTCCTCGGCGCCATACCACATCGGACAGTCCTGGCAGCGGAGCGACGGGGCGCGGCTCGCGGGAGGAGGGGCCGGGGTCATGGGGACGACCGCCGGATCGACCAGGCCCGGACGACATTCTCCATCAACATCGCCACCGTCACGGGACCGACCCCCCCCGGCACGGGGGTCAACGCCCCGGCCCAGCCGTCGAGGTCCCGGGCGTCGGCGTCACCGACGCTCCGCAGGCGGCGCGCGTCCGCGGGGTCCGGGACCGCCGAGAGCCCGACGTCGACGATCGCCGCCCCCTCCGGGACGTTGGCGCGCGTGAGGAGCCCCGGGTGGCCGACGCAGCTGACGATGAGGCGCGCCCCGCGCAGCGCGGCGGAGAGGTCCGTGGTACGCGAGTGGGCGACGGTCACCGTCGCATCGACCCCGCGCTCGAGGAGGAGGTGGGCGATCGGCAGCCCGACCGTCTCGCTCCGCCCGACGACGACGGCCCGGGTCCCCGGGGGACAGAGCTCGTAGGCCCGTACGAACTCGGCGGCCGCCCGGGCCACCGCCGGGATGTGGATCGGCCGGTGGACCCAGAGCCGGCCGAGGCTGGGGGAGGAGATCCCGTCGACGTCCTTCACCAGGGGCAACCGGTCGAGCGCCTCCGAAAGGTCGAACGGCGCGGGCAGCGGATGCTCCACGATGACCGCGTCGACGTCCGGGTCCGTCGCGAGGGCATCGAGGCGCTCCGGGAGCGCGGACGCCGGGCCGACCGGGTCGATCGGCTCGTCCCGAAAACGGATGCCGAGGGAGCGGGCGGTCTTCTCCTGGCGACGTCGGTACACTTCGAACGGCGTCTCGAGGCGTCGATGGACGCTCGCGAGCGTGGGGGGCGCGCTCGCCTCCCCGGCCCCGGCGATGCGCGAGCGGACCCCGGCCAGGATCCCCTCCGCGATCGGGGGGCCGGCCAGCGCCCGGGTGGAAGTGCCCATGCGGCGGTTCCGAGCCGAGGCGGCTAATTAACGCAGGCCCCGGGACGTCCCGCCGCGGGCCGGGCTGTTTCCGTGGAGTGAGTTTCGCGCATAGCCATTTATACTGACGCACGCTTGTTTTCTGACGGATCGCGGCGCGTCGAGCGCCGGCCGTCCGAGGGGGCACTACGGGAACTCCGTCCGAGCGCGTGGAAGGAGAGGGGCCGAGCTCCGCTCCCACCCCGAGCGATCTCGACGAATGGGGTCGGGGGCTTCCGTACGCGAACACCTCGCAGGTGGAGATCCCGTCGCGGCTGCTCGATCAGGTCATCGGTCAGGACGACGCGGTCGAGGTCGCGAAGAAGGCGGCGACGCAACGCCGCCACATGATCCTGATCGGGGAGCCCGGGACCGGCAAGAGCATGATCGCTCGGGCGATGGTCGACTTCCTCCCGAAGGAGCAGCTGCAGGACATCCTCGCCTATCCGAACGCCGAGGACCAGAACGAGCCGAAGATCCGGGTCGTTCCGGCCGGCAAGGGCAAGGAGATCGTCGCCGCCCAGAAGCTCGAGGCCGCCCAGCGGAAGGAGCAGCGGACGATCCTGATGGTGATCGCGGCGATCTTCATCCTCGGATTCTGCTTCTACTACGCGTACGTTTACCGCGACATCACGGCGGTCCTGCTCGGGTTCATCATCGTCGTGGTCCTCTACCTCATCGTCCGCTTCTCGGGCAACCGGTCCGACCCCGCCAACACGGTCGCGAAGCTCCTCGTCTCCCATACCCCGGACGAGAAGCCGCCGTTCATCGACGCGACCGGGGCCCACGCCGGCGCGCTGCTCGGGGACGTGAAGCACGATCCGTTCCAGTCGGGCGGCCTCGAGACCCCCCCGCACGAGCGGGTGGAGATCGGGGCGATCCACAAGGCGAACGGAGGCGTCCTCTTCGTCGACGAGATCAATCTCCTCAAGATCGAGAGCCAGCACTCGCTGCTCACCGCGCTTCAGGAGCGAAAGTTCCCGATCGTGGGCCAGTCCGAGCGCTCCGCGGGGGCGATGGTCAAGACCGAGCCGGTCCCGGCGGACTTCGTCCTCGTGGCGGCCGGCAACATCGATTCCATCCAATCGATGCACCCGGCGCTGCGCTCGCGCGTGCGAGGGTACGGCTACGAGGTCTACGTCAAGACGACGATGCCGGACAATTACGAGAACCGCACGAAGCTGGTCCGGTTCGTCGCCCAAGAGGTGACGAAGGACAAGAAGATCCCCCACTTCGACACGGGCGCCGTGATCGAGGTGATCCGCGAAGCCCAGCGGCGGGCCGGACGCTCCGGCCAACTGACCCTGCGGCTGCGCGAGCTCGGGGGGTTGATCCGGGTCGCCGGGGACATCGCGAACTCCGAAGGGAGCGCCCTGGTCCGCCCGGAGCACGTCGTCAAGGGGAAGCGGGCGAGCCGCTCCCTCGAACAGCAGATCGCCGACCGCTACATCGAGCGACGCAAGGAGTACCGCATGTTCAGCGTCGAAGGGGCGGCGGTGGGCGTCGTCAACGGGCTCGCGGCGATCAACGCCCAGAGCGGCATGTCCGAGTTCTCGGGGATCGTCCTCCCCATCGTCGCCGAGGTGACCCCCGCGCAGACGCGCGACGGCGGGGTCGTGGTCGCGACGGGCAAGCTCGGCGAGATCGCGAAGGAGGCGGTCCAGAACGTGAGCGCCCTCATCAAGAAGTACACGGGGGCCGACATCTCCCGCTACGATATCCACATCCAGTTCGTCGGCACCTCGGACGGCGTCGAGGGGGACTCGGCGAGCGTCTCGATCGCGACCGCGGTGATCAGCGCCCTCGAGGGGGTTCCGGTCGACCAGTCGGTCGCGATGACCGGCTCGCTGAGCGTCCGCGGCACGGTGCTGCCCGTCGGGGGCGTGACGGCGAAGGTCGAGGCCGCGGCCGATTCGGGCATCCGGCGCGTGCTGATCCCGGAGGACAACATGGACGACATGGTCCTCGAGTCGCGCTACCGCGGCACCATCGAGGTCCTTCCGGTGAGCACGTTGCGCGACGTCCTCAAGTACGCGCTGGTGGGGCAGGGCGCCCAGAAGGAGAGCCTCCTCGAACGCCTCAGCGCGATGGTCCACGCGACCACGCGGACCGCCGTCCCCGAGACGTCGACCCCCCCGATCGGCGGGCCGAAGCCGCCGGCGCGGCCGACGGCGGGCGGGTCATGAAAGGGTCGTTCTCTCCCCCTCCTCACCGCTCGCGCGCGCACGCCTCCCCGATCCCCGTGATGGAGACGTTCGGCGAGCCCGAGGGGCCGGATCCGTTCGTCAACCGGCCCTGCTACGAGTTCAACCACCGCCTCGGCACCACCGCGAACGATCGGCGCTGCGTGCACTGCCGGCACTACCTGACCCCGCGATGCCCGGAGATCGACGAGTTCCTGGACGACGTCGACGACCTGGGTCCGGAATGACCGCCGCTCCGCGGGGGCTGTTCGTCGGTCGGTTCCAGCCGTTCCACCGGGGCCATCTGGAGGTCCTCCGACGGATCCGCGCGAAGCGGCCCCGCTCCCCGATCGTGCTCGGGATCGGGAGCGCGCAGGAGTCCTACACCTGGCAGAACCCGTTCACCGCGGGGGAGAGGTTCGAGATGATCGAAGCCGCCGTCGCGGAGGCGCGCATGCCCGGGATCCTCCCCGTTCCGATCCCGGACATCCAGCGGCACGCGCTCTGGGTCCGCTATCTCGAGGGGCTCCTTCCCCCGGTCCGATGGGTCTACACCAACAATCCGCTCACCCGGAGCCTGTTCGAGGAGGCCGGCTACGCCGTCGAGTCGACCGGGCTCCTCCAGCGGGCGACGTGGATCGGCGAGGGGATCCGCGCGTCGCTCGCCCGCGGGGACCCCGTCGCCGATCGGGTCCCTCCGGCCGTCGCCTCCTGGCTCGCGCGCCACGGCGGACCGGCACGGCTGCGCCTGCTCGCCCCCCCCGCCCTCGAGACCCGGCGATCCCCCGACGCGTGATCCGCGCGGGTCGCGACGGGCTCAGCGCGGCGACGAACGATGCAGCTCCCCGGAAGCGTGCCGCCACTCGATCCAGTCGTACACCGGGGCGTCGACGTCGATCTGCCACA
>JAJZMW010000077.1 GCA_021848165.1 Thermoplasmata archaeon | reverse complement strand
CGCCGGCTCTCGATCTGGCTCCGTCGGAACTTTCCCGGGCGGCGATATCGGATGGTACGGCTCGACGAGCCGATGGGTCGTTCGGTGGAACCGGGGTGGGACGTCCTGGTCGTCTCGGCGGACACGAGAGCGGGCGCGGCGCGTGTCAATCGAGAGCGACGCCGCCGGGGCCTTCCCACCCTGCGGATCGTCGTCGTTCCCCTCGTGCTGGCGGACGATCTCGCGCCGGTGAGCTCTCGTCGCATCCGCGCGGGGGAGGTCTCCCGCACCGGTCGCCGGTGCTCCCGGATCGATGTGCGGCTCTCGCTCCCCCGGGGCACCCCCGAACTTCCGTGGCGGCGCGCGCTGCGCGCGGTGTTCCCGAAGGCGCGATTCGTGGCGGCGCGCGCGCGGGATCGCCCGCGGTCGGAACGACTGGTCGTCACCGTCCGCCGCCCGGCGGCGAAGCACGGGACGATCGCCGTCCGCGCCGGCCCCGTGGATCTTGTCCCGCGACCGTTCCCGTGGCCCGAGGATCCCGCGGCCACCGTTCGGCGGGTCTGGCCGCGGGGGCGGGGCCCGATCCGCCGGGCACGAAAGGGTTAGGCCGACCGCCCGCCTACCCGTCGCGATGGAGACCTACCTCCGCGTGACGTTCAGCAGCGAGGGCGCGACCCCGTCCGAGATCGCCGACCGGCTGCTCTCGATCGGCTTCCATCCCACGCAAGGGAACTACGACTTCGTCTACGATTGGCAAGGGACGGCGAGCCACGACCGCGTCCTCGATCTCTGCGATGAGTTGACCCGCCGCCTGCGGGGCTTCGGCGTGCGGTTCGAGGTCGAGACGGTGTGACGAGTTCCGTGCTTCGGTCCTGCTAGGCTTTTATCGCGTACCCCGGTCGCTTCCTTCCGTGCAGCGGTATCCCGTCAAACCGACTCACCGCTCCCGCCTCGAACCGACGACGCTCCTGGGGGTCGCCCAGGAGGCGTTCGGGGAGGCCACCCGCGATGGCGACCGAGTATGGACGAAATTCGGCGCGATCCGACGCCTCGGGCTTCGCGGCGTCGGGCGAGAGTTGGAGGTCGACATCGAAATGGACCCGAAGGTCTCCCCCGAGGTCGCCGCCGAGACGGTACGACGCTACAACCGCTTTCTGGAGGCGGCGACCGGCTACTCCTCCAAGGAGCGGGCGAAACGCCTCCGCAAGTCCGCCTCGGGGCCCGGGGCGTAGGCGATGGGCACGCCGCTCGCGAGCGGGTCGGCGCCTCCCGGGGGCTCCGAACTCGACCGCCTGCGGGCGCGGGTCGCCCGGTACTTCCCGGTCTACGAGACGCACGTCGGACCGCAGTCGGTCGCCTTCGCGGTCCACGTCGACCGCTCCACCCTCGAGCCGACCTTCCGCACCCTGGCCGACGAGCTCTGGACGGACGGGTACGTTCCGTTCCTCCGGACGAAGACCGGGGAGGACTTCATCGAGGTCGCCCCGCGGCCGACCGCACGGCCGTCCGCGATCTGGGCGAACGTCGGCCTTCTCGCCGCGACGATCGCCTCGACCATCTTCACGGGGGCGCTGATCTGGCTCTCCTACGTGGGGGGCTCGTCCATCCAGCCGATCGACTTCCTCTACGGGGGACTCTACTTCGCGCTCCCGCTGCTGGCGATTCTCGGGGGTCACGAGCTCGCCCACTACGTGGTGGCGCGACGCAACCGGCTCGACGCGTCGTTGCCGTACTTCATCCCGATCCCGCCTCCGTTCCTGTTCGGGACCCTCGGCGCCTTCATCAGCATCCGGCAGCCGTTCCCCGATCGGAAGGCGCTCTTCGACATCGGCGCCGCCGGGCCGATCGCGGGCTTCGCCATCTCCATTCCCGTCACCCTCCTCGGCATGTACCTCTCGGCGACCGGCCCGGTCGTCTCGCTCGGGGCGTGCGGCGTGACGTTCCTCGGCACGAACTACTCGAACCTGCTCATCGGGCAGTCGATCCTGTGGTATGGGCTCTCGCAGTTCTTCCCGAGCCAGCTCCTCTCGCTCCATCCCCTCGCCCTCGCCGGCTGGGTCGGCATCTTCGTCACCGCGATCAATCTCCTCCCCGCCGGCCAGCTCGACGGCGGCCACGTCTGGCGAGCGCTGCTCGGCGACCGCACCCGGTTCCTCAGCTACGGCTTCGCCATCTTCCTCGTCGCGCTCGGCCTGTTCGCCTACCTCGGATGGCTTGTCTTCGCGGTGCTGATCATCTTCCTCGGTCTGCGGCACCCGCCTCCGCTCAACGACGTCAGCCCGATCGGATGGAAGCGATGGGTCATCGGACTCGGGGTCGCCGCGATCCTCGTGGTGGGGTTCACCTTGATCCCGGTCGCAGTGCAATCCGGCCAGCTCTCGTCGAACGGTCTCGGGGCCGCGCCGATCTCCGCCCCGGGCTACGCGACCGCGGGCCACTTGAGCGTGAACCTCACGAACGTCGATCCCGTCGCGCACGGGCTCGTCTTCCTGGTGGCGGTTTCGGCGGTCTACCCCAACGGGACCGGCCCTCCGCTCAACGCGACCGCGCTGGCCGCGTGGGCGTCGCAGTCGAACTGGGTCGTGAATCTCTCGGGGGAGCGGTTCGTCCTGACGCGCTCCGCCAACATCACCGCCCCCGGCAACGGGGCGTTCTACACGCTCAACGGCACGCCGGCGGCCGGATCGACCGTCGCGGTCGCGATCACCTTCACGAACTCCGAACCGTCGGCCGAGGTCGACATCGTCCTCACCGCCAGCGAGGTCTGTCCGCCGCCGGGATCCGGCCCCCTCTCGCTGACGTTCGCGCTCAAAGCGTAGCCGCGGGCCCGGCGCCGGCGCGCTCGTAGACGCGAAACTCCCGCGTCAGGCTCCGATGCTGGCGGACCGCCACGGAGACGGTCCGCCGCCACGGCGACGGGAGGGGATCGGGACCCCCGGCCGTCACCAGCACCACCCGGCCCCCGGGGCGGACCCGCGCCGCCCAGGGAGGGAGCACGCGTTCCAAGAGGGCGGCCACCGGCTCTCCGCCGGTCGGGCTCGCCCGACCGTACGGGGCGTCGGTGAGGAGCGCATCGAACGTCGCCGCACCGACCTCCGCCGCGACCGCCGCCGAGTCCCCCCCGATCAGCCGCTCCGCCGGTCGTCCGAGGAACTCGAGGTTGCGAGCCGCGCCCCGGACCATCTCGGGGTCGCGGTCGATGCCCCACACGCGGGCCCCGAGGAGCGCCGCCTCCGCGAGCAGCGCCCCGGTCCCCACGAACGGGTCGACCACCGTACGCCCGGGGCCGGCGCCCGCCAGGTTCGCAGCGGCGCGTGCGAGTCGCGGATCGAGCCCCACCGGGCGGCGGAACGGGAGCAACGAGATCCGGCGACCGACCAACGCGGTGCGTTCGCTGGCGCCGATCTCCTCGAACAGTTCGTTCCCCTCGGAGGAAGGGTCCGAGACGATCCAGAACCGCCGCGCAGGCGCGGTGAGGTCGATCGTCCCCCCGGCCGCGATCCAGCGGCCAGCCCAGAGGTCGATCGCCGGATCCCGCGCCCCGCCGGTCGGATGCCCTCGTCGCCGGACGCATCCTCCTTCGCCGGGGGCACGGGGCGCCGGCGCACACTCGTCGAGCAGGCCAAGTCGCGCGGAGGCGCGGCGCGCAAGCGACAGACGTTCGATCATCTCTCGCGCCGCTTCGCCATTGGCGAGGTCGACCCGCATCGTGGAGAGCGCCACCGCGACCGGGGCGCCTCGGACCCCGAGCGCTCCCGCGACGGCCGTCAACTCGGCCCGGGCGAGTTCGGGCCATTCTCCGGAGAGTTCGACGTCCACGATCATGGAGGAGCCGTCGCCTCGAGGGTTCGGAGGAGGGCGCGGATGTCCCGCGTGTGGGTCCCCTCCCAGTACCGATGCCCGCATTGGGGGCAGCGATAGACGTGCGACGAGGGGCTCCCGCCCTCCCCCCGGTCGTCGCGCACGGAGACCAGCTCCCCATTGCAGAGCGTGCATCGCACGAACGCGGGGGCGAGGCGGAGCGACGGCCATGCCGCGCGGACGCTCCGGAGCTGGTCGAGCAGGTACGGGCTCGTGACCAACAGCGCTCCGGGCGACCGCGACGCCAACCGGCGGTCGCGGGTGACGAGGCGGCGGCCCTCCTCGGACGCCCGCCGTGCGATCGCTTCGTCGTCGACCCCTTGGGCGTACTCGGTGTCGTATCCGAGGATCCGAAGGTATCGGGCGAGGCGTCCGAGCATCTCGTCGACCAACCACCGCGGATCCGTCATCGTCGCCCCGAAGCCGCACCGCTCGCCGTTCATATACCGCACGTCGCTCGGGGTTCCCGTGGCAAAACGGCTCTTCGGGACCAACGGCATCCGCGAGGTCGTTGGGGAGAAGTTCACCGCGGCGTTCGTCGAGCGCGTCGCCGGGGCGATCGGCACGCTGGCTCCCGTCCCCAGCCGGTACGTGGTCGGATGGGACGGGCGCACCTCGAGCCCCGCCTTCGCTCGCCTGGTCGGCGCGACGCTCTCCCTCGCCGGTCACCGCGTGATCGAAGTGGGGCTCCTTCCGACGCCGGCGATCCAGTACCTGGTCCCGCGGCTCGCCGCCGAGTTCGGCGTGGTCGTGACGGCGTCGCACAACCCTCCCGAATTCAACGGGATCAAGTGCATCGCCTCCGATGGCCTCGAGATCCCTCGCGCGGTCGAAGAGCGGATCGAGGAGGCGGTCGAGGCCCCCGCCGGGCCGGGGGCGCCGTTCGATCGGATCGGCGTCGTCAGCGCGCACGCGAGCGGCGCGGAGGAGTATGTGCGCGGCATCCTCGATCGCGTCGACCGCGCACGGATCGTCCGACGGCAGTACTCGGTCGTCTTGGACGTCGGGAACGGCGCTTCGGCGGTCACGAGCCCGGCGCTCCTCCGCGAGCTCGGCTGCCGGGTCCGGACCCTGAACGGGCACATCGACGGGACCTTTCCGGGTCGCCTCTCCGAGCCCACCGAAGCGAACGTGCAGGATCTGCTCCGGGCGGTGGTGGCGTTCGGGGCCGACCTCGGGATCGCGCACGACGGGGATGCCGACCGAGCCGTGTACGTCGATCGCCAGGGACGCTACGTCCCGGGGGAGACCATGCTCGCGCTTCTCGCGCGCGATGCGGTCCGTCGCGCGGGGGGAGGCGTCGTCGTCTCCCCGGTGACCACTTCGCAGTCGCTCGAGGACGCCGTCCGCCCGTACGGAGGCGAGGTGGTCTACACACGGGTCGGCAGCCCGAACGTCACGCGCGAGATGCAGCGGCGCCACGCGGTGCTCGGGGGCGAGGAGAACGGGGGGACGATCTTCCCGACGTTCCAGCTCGCTCGCGACGGGGCGATGTCCGCCGCGGCGGTCCTCGACCTCATGGCGGCCGCGGAGCGACCGTTGGACGAGCTGCTCGAGGACGTCCCGCGCTACGCGGTCGTCCGGGAGAAGATGCCGTGCCCCGTCGACCGTCGTGCCCCGGCGATCGAGGAGGCGGCGCAGATCCTCGCGCGCGGGGCGACCCGCGTCGAGCGGATCGACGGGGTCAAGATCTTCCGAACCGACGGATGGATCCTTCTCCGGCCGAGCGGCACCGAACCGTTGCTTCGGGTCTTCGCCGAAGCGAAGGCGCCGGAGCGCGCCCGGGCGCTCGCGGAGGAAGGGATCCTCGCGCTGCGGGAAAGCCTCCGCGACCCGTCGCTCAACGGACCAGCGGGCCGACCACGAGAACGCTGACGAGCAACAGCGCCGACACGATCGCCGTGATCGTCGCGAGCTCGCGCTCGTGGTTCTGGGCGAAGAAGTAGCATCCGGTGAGAACGCGCGCGATGGGGGTCGCGACGAGCACCAGCACCCCGAGGGTGAGGTAGGCCTCGATCTGCCCCGAGGCGAGGCCGCTCGCCAACGAGGAGACCCCGAGGAAGTTCAGGATCGGGTTGCTGGCGATCATCTCCGTAAAGGCGAGCGAGGGGTTCGCGAGGACGAAGGCGATCACGCCTCCCACCAGCACGATCAACGAGAGAATGAGCCCCGCGCGCAGGATCCGGGTCATGTCGCGGTACGCGCTGTCCGGGAGCTCCCCGTGCGGGGGATCGCCGGTGGGAGGGCTCATAGGAACCCTCCGGCCCCGCGCAGGATGAGTTCGATCGAGAGGCCCACGACGACGAGCATGAAGGCGATGCGCACCGTGCGGCTCCGCATCCCGGGGAGGAGGCGGGTGCCGAGGTAGGCGCCGACCGTGGCCCCGACCGCGATCGGAGCGGCGAGGACGGCGTTCACGTAGCCGGCCATCAGGAGCACGCCGGTCCCCGCGCACGCGGTCACGCCGATCATGAAGTTGCTCGTCGCGGTGGAGACCTTGATCGGGAGCCGGAGCGCGCCGTCGAGCGCGAAGACCTTCAGGACGCCGCTCCCGATCCCGAACATCCCCGAGACGACCCCCGCGCCGAACATCACGCCCAGGGCACGATTGGTGTTCGCGGCCGAGTAGGGGACCTCGCGACCGAGGTGCTCATCGTAGTAGGCCCCCTGGAGTCCGAGGCGGCGGGACCGGGCGTCGGGCGTCGCGGGGGAGGTCTCGTCGTCGCGCCCGTGGAAGAATCCGACGATCGCGAGGGCGATCAAGAGGCTCCCGAGCGCGATGAGCAACGCGTCCTGCAGGTTGGCGTGGACGAGGTAGACGGTGGCG
>JAJZMW010000071.1 GCA_021848165.1 Thermoplasmata archaeon | reverse complement strand
ATCGACGTCGGTCGGTCGCATCGACGAGGTCGAGGCGGCGCGGTTCCCGAAGCTCTCCTGGAAGGACCTGCGCGCCAGCCCGAGCCCCGCGGCGCCGACCGGCGGCCCGGCCGGCGCCCGAAAACCTTGAAACGCCCCCGACCGTGGCGTTGCCGATGAAGGCCCGCGTCGAGAAGCTCTACAAATTCGCCGATCCGAAACCGGACGCCGTCGTCTTCGCGAACTCCGTAGACCCCCACCTCGATGGGGGGTTCTTCTGGGTCTTCGACGTTCCGAGCGGGCTGTTCGAAGGGTCGATCGCGATCGCCCATCCGGACGGACAGCTCGACCTGTTCACCTCCGTCCTCGAAGCGGAGACCGCGCGGGCGGCGGCCCGGCGGGATCCTCACGTGAACGTCCACGAGTTCCGGACCGCCGCGGACCTCGAGGAGGGGACGAAGCGCATCCTCGGGTCGGCGCGGACGATCGGCCTCCATCATCAGGAGATCACCCACGCCGGCTACGAGCGGCTCACGAAGGTCCTGCCCTCCGCGCAGTGGGTCGACGTGAGCGGGGCCGTTCGCCGCGCTCGGGTCACGAAGGACGCGGTCGAGATCGAACGGCTGGCGAAGGCCGCCGCGATCGGCTCGCAGGTGGCGCTCGAGATCCCGTCGCTCCTCCGCGAAGGGCTGATCGAGCGGGATCTCGCCACCGAGATGAACCACCGGATGATGCAGCACGGCGCCGAAGGGCCGTCGTTCGCGACGATCGTAGGGTTCGGGCCGAACAGCGCCGAGCCGCACTATTTCGCGGGCGGGCGGGCGTTGCGGAGCGGCGACTCGATGGTCTGCGATTTCGGGGCGTACTCGGAGCGATACGCGAGCGACATCACGCGCTCCTTCCACTTCGGCCGGCGCGACGAGGAGCTCAAGGCGGTGCACGAGAAGGTCGAGGAGGCCCAGCGGGCCGCGCTCGCCACGATCCGGGACGGCGTCCCCGCGAAGGAGGTCCATCTGGCGGCCCAACGGGTGATCGATGCCTCCCCCTGGAAGGGACGGTTCACCCACGGGCTTGGCCATTCGATCGGCCTCCGCGTGCACGATGGGTGGGGGATGAACGAGCGCAGCGAGGACCAGCTCGAGGAGGGGATGGTGATCACGGTCGAGCCCGGGATCTATCTCCCGGGGCACGGCGGCGTGCGCATCGAGGACGACGTCCTCGTCACGAAACAAGGGTACCGATTCTTGACCACCGCCCCGCGCAGTTACGTTGAGGTTCCCGCGTGAAGTTCGGCGTCCTGACCGGGGGGGGCGACTGCCCGGGCCTCAACCCCGCGATCCGCGGGGTCGTGCTCCGGGCGACCCAGCGGGGCCACACCGTCGTCGGGTTTCGCGACGGCTGGAAGGGGGTCCGCGACGGGCTCGCGCGTCCGCTCGAGCCGGCGGACGTGATCGGGATCATCGACGAGGGAGGAACGGTTCTCGGGAGCTCGCGGACCAACCCGTTCGCGAAGCCGGAGGACGAGGCGAAGTCGCTCGCCCAGCTCCGGGCGCACGGGATCGACTGGCTCGTCGCGATCGGAGGCGACGATACCCTCGGCGCGGCGCGCGAGCTCCATCGACGCGGCCACGCCGTGGTGGGGGTCCCCAAGACGATGGACAACGACGTGGGGGGGACCGACTGGACGTTCGGGTTCGATTCGGCGTCGACCGTCGCGGTCGACGCCCTCGAACGATTGCGCGACACGGCCCGCAGCCATCATCGGGCCATCGTCCTCGAGGTGATGGGTCGGCACGCGGGCTGGGTCGCCCTGGCGACCGGGATCGGCGGCGGCGCGGACGTCACCCTCCTTCCCGAAGAACCGTACGACGAGGGTCGGCTCCTCGCCCGCGTGCGCGAGGCCGTCCAGGCCCGGGGCTACGCGCTCGTGGTCGCGAGCGAAGGGATCGATCTCGGCGTCGCCGCGGGCCGGGCGGGCGCCCGCGACGAGTTCGGCCACGAACTGTTGCGCGAGCGCGGGATCGGCGCCGAGGTCGCCCGACGGATCGAACGGGGGACCGGCATCGAGACCCGCTCCGCGCAGATCGGACACATTCAGCGGGGCGGACCCCCGACGCTGTTCGACCGGCTCCTCGCGAGCCGCCTCGGGGCGGCGGCGGTCGACCTCGCTTTGGCGGGCCGCCGCGGGGAGGTGGCGGTCCTGCGCGGCGAACGCATCGAAGGGATCCCGCTCGACGCCGCGCTCGGCGCCCCCAAGCGGGTCGATGCCGCGTGGCGGGACCTTCTGCACGCCCTGGAACGGTAGGGGAGCTTCGAGATGGGGGTCCGCGCCCTGTGGTACGAGGATCATACGCTCCACCTTCTCGATCAGCGCCGACTCCCCGGTCGTACGGTCGTGCGCCACCGACGGCGCGTCGAGGAGGTCGCCGAGGACATCCGGACCATGGTCGTCCGGGGGGCCCCCGCGATCGGCGTCGCCGCCGCCTACGGGATGGCCCTCGCCTCCCGGCAGCGGGGTTGGACGAGCGCGCGGGCCGCGCGACGTCTTGGGAGCACGCGCCCGACCGCCGTCGACCTCTTCGTGGGGATCCGCACGGTCGAGGAGGCCTGGGACCGGGGCGAGGACCCGGAAGCGGCGGCCGACGAGTATCGCACCCGGGTCGTGGAGGAGTGCCACCGCATCGGAGTGGTCGGCGCGCCGCTCCTGGCCCGGGCCGACCGGGTCTTGACGCATTGCAATGCGGGAGCGCTCGCGACGGTCGAGTGGGGGACGGCGCTCGCGCCGATCCGGGTCGCCCACCAGCGGCGTCCGTCCCTCTTCGTGTTCGTCGATGAAACCCGCCCCCTCCTGCAAGGGGCGCGGCTCACCGCCTGGGAGCTCGAGCGGGACGGGATCCGCCACGCCGTCATCGCCGACAACGCGGCCGGACACTTCCTCGCCCGCGGCGAGATCGATGCGGTGATCGTGGGGGCGGACCGGATCGCGCGCAACGGCGACTTTGCCAACAAGATCGGCACCTACGAGAAGGCCGTGCTGGCGCGCGAGAACGGGGTCCCGTTCTACGTCGCGGCGCCGTGGCCGACGTTCGATTTCGCCCGACCGAACGGGCGATCGATCCCGGTCGAGGAGCGCGCCATGGAGGAAGTGCTCACGCTCGCCGGGCGGCGCCTCGCGCCCCGCGGCAGCGCGGCGCGGAACCCCGCCTTCGATGTGACGCCGGCGCGCTACGTTCGCGGGTTCATCACCCCCGCCGGGGTCGTTCGACCGGCCGACGTCGCCGGGTTGCGCCCGGTCGCGCGGCGTGCCTCCCGACCCGGGTCGGCTCGCCGGGGGAGCCCCCCATGACGCGGATCCGACCGGCGAGCGTCGACGCGGCCACGGCGGCGGAAGCTCATCCCACGCCGGGGCTTCTCTCCGACTTCATCCTGGGGAGCCAGGACGGGCTCGTGAACGTCCTCGGGATCCTCCTCGGGCTCGCGAGCGCCGGCGAGGGGCGCACGGTCATCTTGATCGCCACGATCGCGGCGCTCGCCGCCGAGACGATCTCCATGGCGGCCGTCGCCTACACGTCGACCCGGGCCCGCCGGCAGTTCTACCTCGCCGAGGAGCGGCGCGAGCGATGGGAGATGGACCATCTGCCCGACGCCGAGCGCCAGGAGGTCCGCGAGATCCTCGATCGGTGGGAGTTTCAGGGGGAGGAGCGGGAGAAGCTCCTCGACCAGATCGTGGCGAAGCCGAAGGCGATGCTCGATCTGATGATGGCGTTCGAACTCCACATCGCCCCGGTCGCGGAGGACCAACCCCGGAAGAGCGCGCTCGTGGTCGGGCTCGCGACGGTCGTTGGTTCGGTCCTGCCGATCCTCCCGTTCCTGATCACCGCGAACGTTCTCACGGCCGCCATCGCCGCCGTCGTCCTGGCCGCCGGGATGCTCTTCGCCATCGGTTGGTATGAGGCGCGGACCACGGTCGGCTCGCTCTGGCGCGCCGGACTCCGGATGCTCGTGATCGGCCTCGCGGCCGGGTTCGCCGGGTTCCTGGTCGGCGTCCTGATCAACGCGGTCCGCTGAGCGCGCCGCAACGCCGCGCGGCCCGATCGGAGGGCTCAGGCCCTGCGGCGGGCGCGCGGGCCGGAGGGAGGCGTCTCGTGCATGTTCAGGCGGACGCTCAACGTCCCCTTCATCCGCAACGGCTCCCGCAAGAAGGGGAACTGGATCTCGAGGCCATCCAACGTGATCGTCAGATCGCTCTCCCGGTCGGTCAACGATCGGAGCAGCTCTTCGACCGGGCTCTCGGCGGAAACGGCGGGCGTCATGACCCCGCATATCCGAACGAGCTACTCAAGCCTTCGGTCCCTCCCCGGAGCCGTCGGACGAGGGGGGGTGCGCCCCCGCGTGCCCCGGAGGAGGCGCTCCGCCTCTCGTTCGAGGAACGGGCCGACCGGGGCGAGGGGGAGCGCGGGCCCGGAGTAGGCGGGGAGCCCCAACATGTCGGAGAGGAGCCAGACGACCTCGTACTCGTAGAGGAGCGAGGATCCGAAACGCTCCAACGTGCGGGTCAGGCGTCGCGCCCCGCCCTCGGAGAGGTGCCAGTAGCGGGGACGTTGACCGAGAAGCTGGAACATCCGGTCGGTGAGGTCCCGGTATCTCCACCGTTCGGGGCCCCCCAGCGCGAGGTTCCGGCCCGGGGGCCCCTCGAGCTCGCGACGAACGATCCGCGCCAGGTCCGCGCTCGCGAGCGGGCTGACGTGGTAGCCTCCGTCGCCGAAGACCGGGAAGAAGCGGTAGCGTCGCATCGTGCGGAGCATCACCGTCAGCAGCCGGTCCCCGGGTCCGAAGAGCAAGGTCGGGCGGACGATCAGGAACGGCAGGTCGCTCGCCAGGAGCGCCCGGTCGACCCGGCGCTTGTGGGAGAGATACGGGAGCCCGGTCTCGAGCTCGATCGGCGCGTCCGGCACGGAGATGTGAACGAACCTTGGGCGGGATTCCCGCGCGGCCCCGATGAGCCGCAGAAGCCCCTCGGCGAGGGGGGCGAACTCCCGCTCCCCCCCGCTGCGTAGCCAGGCGACGTTGACGACGAGATCGACGCCCCGCAGCAGCTCGTCCCATCGGGGGACGCGCGCGACGTCGGCCGCCACCCAGCGGACCCCCGCCGCCGCCTCGTTCGGGATCGGGTGACGATGCACCGAGACGATCTCCCAATCGGGGGCGAATTCCGCGACGATCGCCCGGCGGACCAGGCCGCCTCCGCCCCCGACCAGGAGCATGCGGGGGCGTGCCGCGGCGCCCCTCATGCCGACGGGGCGGGGATCGGGTGGGCCCGGGGGACCCGCCCGAACACCCCGGCCCATCGCTCGCCGACGATCGGGCGGACCTCGGCGAGGGAGACCGGTCGGCCCAGCTCGCGCGCCATGGAGGTCATCACGCGACCGTCGAAGCCGCACGGGTGGATCCGCTCGAACGCCCCGAGATCGACGTCGACGTTCAGAGCGAATCCGTGGAACGTGACCCACCGCTCCACCGCGATCCCGATCGAGGCGACCTTCCGCTCCCCGTCGATCCAGACGCCCCGCCGGGAAGGAACGTGGCGGCCGAGGAGATGGAACTCGCGCAGGGTCTCGATGAGCACCGTTTCCACGTCCTGCACGAACGCCCGCACGTCGCGGCCGCGCGGCGTCAGGTCGACGATCGGGTAGCCGACCAGCTGCCCCGGACCGTGGTAGGTGCTCTTGCCGCCTCGCTCGACCCGGTACACCGGCAGGCCGGAGGAGTCCGACGACCCGTCGTCCCCTTCGACGCCCACCGTGACGACGGGCGGGTGCTCGACGAGCACGAGAGTGTCCGGGATGCCTCCCTCCGCCCGCTCGGCGTGCAGGCGACGCATCCGCTCCCACGCGAGAGGGTAGTCGACGCGGCCCCAGTCAACGACGGCGCTCACCGGTCGGCCTCCGCGCGACGTGCATCGGCTCGCCGAGCCACAGGAGCGCCGCCTCCGCGAGCAGCTCGCCGTAGGTCGGATGGGGATGGATCGTTCCTCCGACATCCCGAACGGTCGCCCCCATCTCGATCGCGAGCGCGGCTTCGGAGATCAGCTCGCCCGCCGCTCGCCCCGCGATGTGGACACCGAGCAGGAGGCCGGTAGCGTCGTCGCCGACGATCTTCACCCATCCGTCCGTCGCCCGGTTGGCGTGCGCGCGGCCCAGGGCCGCGTACGGGAAGCGGACCTCGCGGGGAGCGCCGCCGCGAGACGTCGCCTCCGCGAGCGTCCACCCGACGCTCGCGAGCTCGGGATCGGTGAACACCACCGAGGGCATCGAGCGAACGTCCATCGCCGCCTTGTGGCCCGCGATGACCTCGGCGGCGACCTCGCCCTCCTTGGTGGCCTTGTGCGCGAGCATCAGGCCGGTCGCGCAGTCGCCGATGGCGTAGACGCCGGCGACGTTGGTGCGCTGCTGCTGATCGACGACGATGAAGCCCTTCTCGAGCTTCACGCCGATCTTGTCGAGGCCGAGCGCGCCGTCGGTGTTGGGACGGCGGCCGACGGCCATCAGCACCTGCTCGGCCTCGATCCGCCCCTCGCCGGTCTCGACGACGGCGCCGGGCCCGCCCGGCTTGACCGCGGAGACCTTGATGCCCGTCTTGATCGTGATGCCGCGTCGGCCGAACCGCCGGGCCACCAGGGCCGAGGCCTCGGCGTCCTCCACCGGCAGCACGCGGTCGAGCGCTTC
>JAJZMW010000095.1 GCA_021848165.1 Thermoplasmata archaeon | reverse complement strand
GTTTATGCGTCGGGCGCCTCGACCGGGGCGTGCCGCCGGACTCTCGATCCCCGCGTCCCTCGTCCTCGCTCGGAGACCTGGTCGGGACGGCGCTCCGCGATGCTCAAGAGCGGCGTCTCCTCGAGCTGGTCCGCTCCGAGCCGGTCCCGCGCCACCTCGCGATCATCATGGACGGCAACCGGCGCTTCGCGGCGGCCCACGACCTCCTGATCCCCGAGGGGCACGATCGCGGCAAGCAGAAGCTCGAGGACCTCCTCGACTGGTGCCTCGAGGTCGGGATCCGGGTCCTGACCGTCTACGGCCTCTCGACCGAGAACCTCCGTCGGGACCCGGCGGAGGTCGAAGCGCTGATGTCGCTGTTCGAACGCGCGTTCCGCGAGGTCGCGGTCGACGCTCGGGTCCACCGCCACCACATCCGCGTCCGCGCGATCGGGCGACGCGAGCTCCTTCCCGAGCGGGTGCGCGCCGCGATCGACGAGGCGGAGCGCGCGACCGCGGAGTACACGGACTACGTCTTCAACATCGCGATCGCCTACGGGGGGCGGGAGGAGATCCTCGAGGCGATCCGGGCGCTCGCCCGCGAGGTCGCGAACGGACGGCTCCGCCCCGAGGCGATCGATGGCGCGACGGTCGCCCGGTACCTCTATACCTCCGATCTGCCCGACCCCGATCTCATCTTCCGGACCAGCGGGGAGGAACGCGTCTCGAACTTCCTGCTCTGGCAGTCGGCGTACAGCGAGCTGTACTTCTCGGACGTTCTGTGGCCGGGACTGACCCACGTCGAGTTCCTGCGCGCCCTCCGGGCCTACCAGACGCGCCGGCGCCGCTACGGGCAGTAACGTCGTCGCCCCCGGGGCGGGGGCTCCCGGTCCGAAGGTCGCGGGGGCGACCCTACCAGATCTCCACTCGGCGCTCGGCGGTCTGGTGCATCGGGGCGGAGTCGGGGACCGCGAACGCCTCCCAGAACGGCGGGAAGTTCACGAGGGGCCCGATCACGCGGTAGCGACCGGGGGAGTGCGGATCGATCGTGAGCAGCCGCCGGGCCTCCTCCTCCCGTACGTTCATCCGCCAGATCTGCGCGTAGGCGAGGAAGAACCGCTGCTGCGGGGTGAACCCGTCGATCGGCAGGGACGGGGTCCGCCCGTCGCGCAGGCGTCGCTCGAGGGCCTCGAAGGCGATGCTCACGCCCCCGAGATCGGCGATGTTCTCGCCGGCGGTGAGCTCTCCGTTCACGTGCATCCCGGGGAGAGGCTCGTAGCCGGAGAACTGATCGATGATCTTCTGCGCCCGGCGCTGGAACTCCTTCGCGTCGGCGTCCGTCCACCATTCGCGCAGGTTCCCGTCGGCGTCGTACTTCCGCCCCTGGTCGTCGTAGCCGTGGGTGATCTCGTGGCCGATGACGACGCCGATCCCGCCGTAGTTGACCGCGTCGTCGAGGCGGACGTCGAAGAACGGCGGCTGGAGGATCCCGGCGGGAAAGACGATCTCGTTGATCGTCGGCCGGAAGTAGGCGTTCACCGTCGGGGGGGTCATCCCCCACTCCGCGCGGTCGACATCGAGCCCGATCCGCGAGAAGTTCCGCCGCGCCTCGAACGCGCCGGCGCGCAGCACGTTGCCCCAGTGGTCGGTCCGGGAGATGCGCACCGACGAATAGTCCCGGTACCGATCCGGGTGTCCGATCTTGGTGGTGAACCGTTCGAACTTCGCCAGCGCCCGCTCGCGGGTCGCCTCGTTCATCCACGGGAGCCGCGCGAGCCGATCGCGGAAGACCGCCTTGAGATCCTCCACGAGCTCGACCATCCGGGCCCGCGCTTGCGGCGGGAAGTGCCGCCGAACGTAGAGCCGCCCGAGGGCCTCCCCGAGCGCCGCATCGACCAGGAGGGAGGCCCGCTTCCAGTCGGGCTCCGGCTCCTTTTGGCCGAGGAGCTGCCGATGGAAGAAGTCGAAGCTCTCCCGATCGGTGGTGGTCGACAGATGCGGGGCCGCCTCGCGCAGGAGGTGCCAGCGGAGGTAGACCTTCCAGTCCGCGAGACCGACCTCCTTGAGGAGGCGTTCGATCGCGTCGAAGAACTCGGGTTGCCCGAGGACGACGTGCGACGAAGAGCGGGCCCGGACCCGACGAAGGTACTCCGCCAGGTCCAACCGTCGGAACCGACGCGCCAGCTCCGCCGGAGCGAACGCGTTGTAATTCTTCTCGGGATCCCGGAGCTCGGCGCGGGTCCGGCTCGCCCGCGCGAGCGCGGTCTCGACCCGCAGGACGGTGTCGGCGTCCGACTCGGCGCGGGCCGTCGGGATGCCGGCGAGAGAGAACATCCGGACCATGTGGGCGCGGAAGCCGTGCCGGATCGGTGCGAAGGTCGGGGTGAGATAGTAGTCGCGATCCGGCAGCGAGAGCCCCCCTTGATAGAGGTAGAGCGCGTAGAGCGCGCTGTTCTTCTCGTCGGGAGCGACGTACCACTCGAAGAGCGCCCCGCGGCCCTGGCGATGCGCCTCCGCGACTGCCCCGAGCACGTCCCGGACCGAGCGGATCTGCTGGATCCGCCGCAGGGCCGACTCGACCGGGCGGAACCCCTTGCGGTCCCGCGTCGTGCGGTCGGTCGCGGCGGCGTAGAAATCTCCCACCTGGCGCCGGGGGGTCGGCGTCGCGGAGCTCCCGCGAGCGGCTCGGGAGGCGGGCTCGAGGATCTCGCGGATCAGCCGGAAGTTGTGCTCGGAGAGCTCGTTGAAGGCGCTCCAGCGCGCCTTGTCGGCCGGCACCGGATTCCGGTCGATCCAGCCTCCGGCGGCAAACCGGTAAAAGTCGGAGGAGGGAGGGGCGGAGCGGTCGACGTACTCCGTCGAGAAGCGAGGCTCATCCCCTTCGGCCGGCCCCGGGGCGGAACCGGGGGAGGGGAGGGCGGGGTCGGCGAGGAGCGCTCGGGCGCGAGGAATGCGGTCCGTCATGCGGAACTCCGAACCCCCAGCGCGGCGGTCGCTTTGAAGATTCGCGAGCCGGATCGATCGGTGTCGAGCGATCGAACGGGCTCGCGGCATCGCCGGGCGCTTCGGGACGGCCCCGATCCTCGACGACGGCACGGCGACCGCCACGGGGGAGCCGATGGCCCGCCCGAGCTCCCGGGTTCGCGGGGCGCACGCCAGCTCCGGTCGCGGGAGCGGCGGGTGCCCTCTCCCAGCACCTTCGGGACCGCCATGGTGTCGGCGCGCGGCCGGGACGCACCGGCGTGCGTCCGACGGCGCGACTTGAAATACTAGGAGCGGCATCTGTCAATTGTCAGACAAAGCCATGGACCTTGTCTGACGGCCATGACGGAAACTTCCGAGCGGGTGACGGTTCGCATCCCGCAGGACCTATTGGAGAAGCTCAAGCGGATCCAGCTCGAGCGCGGGACCGACACGATCTCGGACACGATCCGGGAGGGCCTCGAACGGTACGTGGAGATGCACCTCCCACCCCCGAACGTCCGCAAGGTCGTGGTCGAGCTCTCCCGGCAGGACAACAATCGGCTCGAGGAGTTCGTCCGCGAGGGGACCTCCATCTCCGTCGATGACGCCGTCCGCTGGGCGGTCCGGGACTACATCCGTCAACGGATCGAGGCGGCCGCGAGCGCCCGGACCCTGCCGTCGCGCGCCGCCTCGGAATCCCCGGCGGCGAGCAGCGGCGCCCGCGTTCCGTGATCGAGGATCGGATCATGTTCGCCGCCGCTGGCATCGATCGCTCTTGGGCGGACCTCGGGAAGCCGACCTCGTTCGCGATCGTGGGGTTGGGCGGCGCGGGCTCGGAGGCGGTGCGCGATCTGCTCGGGCTCGAGATCCCCGGGGTCCGACCCCTCGCGATCAACACCGACGCCGGCCATCTGGAACGGATGCCGATCGATCGGCGGATCCTGATCGGCCACCGAACCTTCCGGGGCCGGGGCTCCGGCGGCGATCGAGAGGCCGTCCTCCGCTCCCTCGAGGAGAGCCGGGAGGAGATCCTGCGCCAGTTGCGCTCCTACGAGGTCGTTTTCCTCCTGGCGGCCCTCGGGGGGGGGACCGGCAGCGCGCTGCTCCCCTACCTCGTGCGGGAGCTGCGCGAGAGCGATGCCTTCCCCGTGCCCGTGGGATTCCTCCCCTTCCAGGTCGAGGTGGCGTCGAACGCCGGACGACGCGACTCGGTCCGCGCCGCGCTCCGCGAGCTCGAGGGGATGGGCGGGCTCCTCCTCCTCCTCGCCAACGAGAAGCTCCGACGCTTTGAGTCCCTCCCAATCCACCGCGCGCTCGCCGTGCGGAACGCCTACCTCCACGACCTCGTCACGAGCCTCGTCGACATGATCGAGAACCCGTCGCAGCTCAACGTCGATCTCGCGACCGTGCGCCGTCACCTCTCGGGATCGGGGATGGCGACCTTGTTCCGCGGGGAGGTCCACGTGAGCGAGGTCGAGCGGCTCGTCCCGCAGGCGCTCCGGGAAAGCCTCCTCGACTTCGAGCTCGGAGCCAAGCCGCGGGCCCTCGTGCACATCGAAGGCGGCTCCAACCTGACGCTCGGCACCCTCGACCGGCTCCTGATGAGCGCGCGGCACCACCTCCACGAGCCGGACGAGCTGCTGCTGGGGACGCGGATCCGCCCGGACTCCCGCGAGCTGGTCCGGTTGGTGGGCGTCGTCTCGGGCATCGAGGTCGCCTCCACGCATCGCCTCCTGGACGACGGGCCGCGCCCCGTTCCCGCCCGCTAGACCGGGGGGTTCGGCCCGCCCTCGGCGGCGACATCGAGGAGGTGGTGGACGACGTCGACGACCTGGCTCGCCCGCAGCGACCGCGGACCGACGGAGATTGCCGGGAGATTCGCCGCGCGCAGGACCGCGACCTCCTCGTCGGTCGGGTCGTACGGGTCCGAAAGGAAGAACGTTCGATCCGGCCCCAGCACGCCGAGCGACTCCCACGACGCCCCGGACTCGGTCAGCCAGACCCCGCGCGGCTCCCCGGCGAGCCGCGCGAGCTCCGCGCGCCCGTCGATCGGCCCCACCACGAGGCCCGGCGACGATTCGAAATCGCGGGGGTGCGCGATCGCGCGCGTGAGGGCGTTCTTCAGCAGCGCGGCGGTCGATCGCTCGTCGGGGTTGAGGTAGCGGACGCGCGCGCCGTGCACGACGATGCGTCGCCCGCCGTCGACCTTCCCCTCCGTCCCCCCGAAGAGAAGCACCACCTCGGTGTCCCGACGCAGGTCGTTCGAGACGGTGAACGCGGTCGAGACGACGCGGGCGACCTCGTCCATGCGACCGGCGCCCCCGGCGAGATCGTTGAGCGTGAACTGACCGTCCCGGGGGACCCGGTGGACGAGGAGAACGAACCGGCGCACGGGCCGACGAGCCGCGGTGCGGAATAACGGTTGACCCCGCGCTCGGGCGGAGGAGCGGCGCTACTTCGCGCGCGCGTTCGGGCGCCGGACGTCCGGGTCGACCGGGATCTCGGCGGCGAGATCGTCCTCCGCGTCGTCCCCCGGGTCCTGCCGGCGTTCGAGCCAGATGTCGTCGCCCAGTTCGTGGTAGACGGCGTGCGCGGCGAGGCCCGTGCCGGACTCCCCGTGGGGCAGCCGGAAGGTGTAGGAGTGGCCGACGTGGCCGGAGTAGACGATCTCCTTCTCCCCGGACTCGGCCATCGCCCGGCTCTCGGCGTCGGCGAGCTCGACGATCCGCTCCTTGCAGATCATCCAGTAGTGGATCCGCCACTCGCGGCCGTCGTAGAGCGTCGTCTCGTCGCGCTCGGTCTCGAGGATGCCCCGGTCCTCGAGCATGTAGAACGTGTCCCGGTCGTCGGGCTCGAGGACGTTGTCGATGATCCGTTCGTTGAATCCGAAGAAGTTGAGGACGTGCGCCGCGACCGTGCGGGCGTCCTCGGGGCGCATCCCGTCATGCCCGATCGAGCGGCGGATCGCCTTCGCGAGAGAGTCGTGATCGACGGGAGCCGTCCAACCGGGGGTCGGGGCCGCCGCCGCGTCCGGCAGCGACCCCAACAGATGGCCGTGGGAGATCGACTCCGGTAGAGAAGAAGGCCCGGGCGTCCGGACGGGGGGCTTCGCGCCCGGAGATGACTTCGGCGGACGTGCGCTCCCCGACGCCACGAGCGTATCTATCTCGGGGCGGGGTTAAAACACTTTGGCCAACGGCGACGCTCGGTGCGTTCGTCCGACACGTTGCAGCGCCTCGACGCCGCGGCTCCACTCGACGCTCTCGATCTCCTCCTCCATGTCGCCGAGCGCCGACAGGCCCCGCGGCCCCGGCAGGAGGGATTTCGCCACGTAGACGTGCGCCATTCCTCCGAGGGAGGGGCCGCGGTACTCCCCGCCCGCCGCCTCCGCGGTGCGGTAGGCGTAGTACTCGGGAGCGGGCAGGAACCAGATCACCTGATCGTCGGTCCGCCGTCCTCCGCGCGGACCGCCGACCGTCACGGCGATCCCGAGATGCTCGAGGAGGGCGCTCGGGAGGGAGAAGAGCTTGCGATCGCCGGGCCGCGCGCTCGCGAGGAAGCGATCGCGGACGTGCTCGATCGCCACCGCCTCCTTGGCCAGGTGGCCGGCCACGACCCGAGCGACCCCCGCGCCCCGAGATAGGAACGCGATCGAGCCGGTCCGGTCGAGCGCCGAGCGCGGCGTCGGCGCTCGATAGCGGAGCAGTTCGGCGGCGTCGTCGGGCAGCTGCATCGTGAGCCAGGTCGGCCGGACCGAACGGAGGACGACGTACTCCATCGGAGCGACG
>JAJZMW010000047.1 GCA_021848165.1 Thermoplasmata archaeon | reverse complement strand
CGGGGGCGATGGAGGAGCTCCTCGCCGACGTCGAGGACGGCGTGTGGGTCGACCAGCTCGGCTGGCCGGTCCCCGATCCGCGCTCCGGGGCGTTCGGAGGGGAGCTGCGCATCGGCTATCGCATCCGCCACGGGAAGCTCGCCGAGCCGCTCCGAGGAGGGACCGTCGGGGGCCTCGTCTTCGCCCCGATCGCGACCCCCTCCCTTCTCGGACGCGTGCGGGCGATCGGCTCGCGCGCGGAGCTCGTCGGCCGGACGCGGACGCCTCCGATGGTCGTCGACGGACTGACGATCGGAAGCTCGGCGTGAGCGGGCCGCTCACTTCGGAAGCGCGACGAGGATCGTCCGGCACGTCGCGCAGCGCGCCCCGGGAAGGTTCGCCGAGAACGTCCCCTGGAACCCGGTCGGCACCAGGACCTCGAGCCCCTTGGGGCGGAGCCGCGACTCGCTCGCCTCGTGCGCCCACAGAAGGCCGGAGCCGTTGGTCGTCGCGATGAATCCGCGCGCGAGCGGTCCGCCGCAGGTGGCGCACTTCTCCTCGGCCATGGTCGTCCCCGGCGCGGCGGAGGAGTCCGCGCTTATCTGGATTGTGCCCCGCCGACGCGGTCCGGTCCCCGCTCACCGGGGGGGTTCGATGGGGCGGAAGAGCGACTCCTTGCGCATCCGGTAGATCTCCCGACGGTCGTCGACATCGTAGCGGGTCTCGCGCCACGGATCGGCGATGTTGGAGTACCCCCGCACCTCCCAGAAGCCGGGCTCGTCCTCGACGACGAAGCGAAGGCCGCGCAGCCACTTCGCGGACTTGTAGAAGTAGCGCTTCGGCACGAGCATCCGGACCGGGCCCCCGTGGTCCGCGGAGAGCGGCTGGCCGTCCGCGGAGTGCGCGACGAGCACGTCGTCGTCCCGGAGCGCTCCGATCGGAAGCGAGGTGGTGAATCCCTGCTCGCACTCCATCACGACGAACTGGACGTCGGACTTCGGGCGGGCGAGGGACTCGATCGCGGCGAACGGCACGCCGCCCCACCGCATCCCGAGCCGGGACCAGGAGGTCACGCAGTGGATGTCGCAGGAGATCTCCCGCTGGGGGAGGCCGAGGAGATCGGCGAAGGAGAGCGTGGTCGGGGTCTCGACCGCGCCGTGCAGTTCGAGCGTGTAGCTCGCCGGGGTCAGGGCGCGGGGGACGCTGCCCGCGTGCAGGACGGGCCAATTGCGGGTGACGATCTGGCCGGGGGGGACGCGGTCGCGCGTCGTGGCGCTCGGGGCCGCCGTCATCGTCGACCGGGGCGATCGCGCCGGACCCGGACCTCGTCCCCGGTCCAGTCGAAACGGAGCCGAGAGCGAGGTTGCCAGCGGGCGCGTCGGTCCCACAGCGCGCCGACGAGCAGCGGGAGGCCGATCGAGGCGTCCAGGTGCGCCATCGCCCGGGTCGCGCGACGGGAGATCTTCCCCCACGACTGCGCTTCGTCCAGCGTGCTCCCCGAGAGCCCGCCCGTGTGCGGGGTGTCCATCGTGATCTGGAGGGCGTAAAAGTGCCCTTCCCCCTCCCGCCCGAAGGCGTAGTTCGCCATCACGATCCCGTCGTTGATCCAGTTCTTCGGGGTCCCGCCGCCGATGTAGATCACCGCCGTCCGCGGGGAGGCGTTGAGGATCTGGACGAGCTCGTAGTTGTCGCGGACGGCGTCCAGGATGAAGCGATCCGCTCGGCCGCGGTTCGCCTGATAGTAGAGGGTGAGCCCGATGCCGATCGAGCTATCGATGAGCGCGGGCGAGAAGACGGGGACGCCCCGACGAGCGGCCGTGGCGAGGATCGAATCGGGATCGGAGAAGCGCGATCCGAGGTAGCCGAGGTACTCGCGCGAGGAGGCGGGCCGGCGGTCGAACGACTCGGTCAGGCGGCCGATGGCGCGGTCCGTCCGCTCGAACTCGAGCTCGTCGACGTAGGTATCGTAGATGCGATCGAGGTAGAGGTCGCGCAGCGCGACGTCGTCCGCGCTCGGCGTCCCGATCCAGTGGCTGCCGCCGATCGACCGGGACTGGTAGAGGTCCTGGTAAAGCACCGCGCCGGTGCTGACGACCACGTCGACCAGGCCCCAGTCGATCATGTCGCGGAGGACCTTGCGCAGGCCCGCGGCGATCAAGGGCCCGGCGAGCCCGACGAGGATCGTCGGTCGCTTCGGGTCGGTGAGCGCGTTCTCCCAGACCTCGAGCGCTCGGCCGAGGTTGCGGGCCTGAATGCTCGAGTGCTGGAACTGCTCGACCAGATCCCCGATGCCGCGGGACCGGGCGACGTCCACGGGGCGGACCTTGTCCTTGAGATACGCGCGCCGACGGGATGCGAGGGAGCGGCTCACGAGTGGACCGACACGCGCTCGGCTCTTAACCGCTCGGGCGGCGCCCGCCCGCCGCGGGCCGCGCCACTACGCGAGGACGCCGAAGGCGCCCGGGTCGATGCCGTAGAGGATCGTCACCGCCCCGACCAGGAGCAGGACCCCGACGACGAGGAGGTGGAGCCGCGCCGGGTCCACGCGCACGCCGAGGTGGCGCCCGATCGAGCAGCCGACCGCCGCGACGCACACGAGCGCCGCGGCGCCCGCCGCGAGGACGATCAGAGCGCCGTAGGTGGTCACGAAGACGATCTCGAAGATCATCGTCGTGTCGCCGAGCTCGAGGAGGAACGTCGCCCCGAACGCGGCGATCAACGCCGTTCGACCGGTCGAGCGAGGCATCGCGACCTCGTCCGGGGGGTGGACGGCGAGCCAGAGGGCGTAGGCGATGAGGAAGGCGCCGCCCGCGATCCGGAGGAGCCCGATGTTCTGGGGTCCGATCGCCGCCACGAGGGCCGCGCCGGCGCTCACCGCGACGATCGTCGACGCGACGAACGCGAGGGCCCCCCCGAGGAAGGTGTGCCAGGGGGATTGCCGGGAGGCGAGCGCGATGAGGGAGAAGTGGGTCCGGTCGACGAGCTCGAGGCCGCCGACCACGGCGAAGACCGTGAGCGCGGCGGCGAGGGCGGAGGCCGTCACCCGATCCCACTAGGCCAGATGCCGGAGGAAGTCGGTCACCTGCCGCTCGCAATAGACGCAGCGCAGGACGACCGGCTTGCGGCGCACGACCCGGAACTCGCTCTCGATCGGCTCGCCCTGGTTCGAGATGCAGTTCGGGTTCGGGCAGCGCACAACCCCCGCGA
Source organism: Thermoplasmata archaeon (assembly GCA_021848165.1). Lineage (GTDB taxonomy): Archaea > Thermoplasmatota > Thermoplasmata > Lutacidiplasmatales > UBA184 > Lutacidiplasma. The sequence goes on along the minus strand of JAJZMW010000047.1, from coordinate 3,845 downwards.
CCCGCTCGGGAAGATCGACCGGGCGCTTTTCGCGGACCTGATGGTCGCGGATGATCGAGATCGTCGCGCTCGGGGTCACGAGGGCGATGGCGTTGACCTTCCGCGGCGAGAGCTCCATGTTCTCGACCTTGACGATGTCCTTCCAGCCGATCTTCCCGCTGCGAACGTGCAGCGCGATGCTGACCGTCGAGTCCTTGTCGAGGTCACGGACGCCGATGATCCGGAGCACCTCGAGGGCGAGGCCGTTCGCGATATGGTCGATGACGGTCCCGTTCTTGATCGGGGTGATCCGCAGATCGCGCACCAACGCCGTTCACCCTCCTCGGGCGCGCAGGATCGAGTCCAGGAGCGCCATCCGCATCGGGACGGCGAGGAACGCTTGCCGGAAGTAGGCGGCGTGCGGGGTCCGGTCGATCTCGGGATCGATCTCGCCGGCGCGGGGGAGCGGATGGAGCACGATGAGCCGCGGCTTGGCCCCTTCGAGGGTCGACGCGTCCACGCGGTAGGAGCCCGCGACCTGGCGGTATTCGCCCTCGTCCCCGAACCGCTCCTTCTGGATGCGCGTGACGTAGAGCACGTCGGCGTCGCGCACCGCGCGACGGAGATCGGGCTCTTCCGAGATCTTCGCGCCCATCGCATCGAGGTCGCCCCGCAGTTCCTCCGGGAACCCCAGCGACTTCGGGTTCGTCAGGACCATCTCGGCCCCGAACATCGCGAGCGCGATCGCCAAGGAGTGGACGGTCCGCCCGTAGCGCAGGTCTCCGAGGAGGACGACCTTGAGCCCCGCGAGCGTGCCGAGCGCTTCGTGCATCGTCAGAAGGTCGAGGAGCGCTTGCGTGGGATGCTGGTTCGCGCCGTCGCCCGCGTTGATGACGGGCTTATCGGAGGCGTCGGCCGCGAGGCGGGCCGCCCCTTCGCTCGGGTGCCGCAGCACGATCGCGTCCGAATACGAGCTCAGCATCCGGATCGTGTCGGAGAGGCTCTCCCCTTTTCGCATCGACGTGAGGCCCGCGTCGGCGATCGTGATGCACCGGCCCCCGAGCCGCTGCACGGCGGTCTCGAACGAGAGGCGGGTGCGCGTGGACGGCTCGAAGAACGCCGCGGCCACGAGGCGGCCCTCCAACGAGGCGCTCGCCTTCCGACCCTCGGCGATCGGGATCATCTTCTTCGCCCCCTCGAGGAGCTCCAGGATCTCCTCGCTCGAGAGGTCCCGCAGCGAGACGATGTCGCGGCCGCGCAGCGCCATCGGCGGCGCGATGCCGGTGTCACTCCTTAAGCGTTGTCGCCCGGTCGGGCCTTCCGCACGGAGGAGACGGGAGCGGTGAGCGAGTCGCTCGCACCGGAGCCGGCCCTCGGGTCCTCCGCGTGGCTGCTCTTCCTGACGATCTGCGTCGCGTGGGGCCTCAACTACCTGTTCGTGGTGATCGGGCTCGGCTACGCGTCCCCGCTCTGGCTCGCGGCGGCGCGGGCGAGCGTTGGGTTCGGGGGGATCGCCGCCTTCCTCCTGGCGATCCGACACACCCGCGCCCTCGACGCACGCGCTCGACGGGACGCGCTGCTCCTCGGGCTGCCGAACACCGCGGCGTTCCTCGGACTTTGGTTCGTCGCGGCGCAAAGCGTGCCGGCCGGCGAGACCGCGATCCTGATCTACACCTTCCCGCTCTGGGTCGCGCTCCTCTCCCCCTGGGTCCTGGGCCACCGATTGACCGGCCGTCATTGGGCGGCGATCGGGATCGGGTTCGGCGGGATCGTCCTCATCAGCCAGCCCTGGGCGCTCGGCGCGGGGGCGATCCAACCGCTCCCGTTCGCAGAGTTGCTCGGCGCGGCGATCTGCTGGGCCGCCGGAACCGTGCTGATGCAGCGCCGCTTTCACGGGGCGGAGCAGATGCGCGAGGCGAACTTGTATCAACTGGGAGGGGGGGCCGCGGCGCTCGTGGTCCTGGCCGGCCTCGTCAACGGCCAGCAACTCCCGCAACCGACCTTCGCGCTCGGCCTCGCGATCGTCTGGCTCGGCGTCATCGGGACGGCCTATGCCTACGGCGCCTGGTACTTCCTCTTGAGCCGGATCCGCGCGTCGACCTTGGCCGCCTACACATTTCTCGTCCCCTTGGTGACGCTCATCGCCGCATCGATCGCTTTCCAAGAACGGTTCACGGCGTTCGAGCTGGCGGGAATGGGCCTGGTGCTGGGGAGCATCTACCTCCTGGGAAGCGCCGCATCGGCCCGCGCGCCGATCCGCCCCGCGGAGCTCCCGAGCTCTGATCGGCTCGACGAGGGATACGTGGAGATCCCCTAACGAGCGGCCCCGATTCGCCCCCCGAGCGCGTCGGCCGCCATCCGCGGGCCCCGGGCGGGGCCCCGGAAACCTACGACCGGTACCTTGCGAGAGTTGGGGTGCGCCCCTGATCCATGAGCGGGAATGGCCGACTTCCAACGGCAAACCCACCGACGATTTCTCGCCGGTGGGGCCAGGTGGTGGGAGTAAGCCCCTTTCTGTTCCGGGCAGCATTCGACTGCGCGCTCTCCTCGACGGTCGGGGAACCTCTTCATCCCGTCGCTTAGGGCTTGCTCCCGGGGAGTCGGCCGTTTCACCAGATCCGGACGGATCCTCCGATGCAACATCTTCACCGTGCCGTCCGACTGTGTCGTCTCTGCTCCGTCGCTCAGGCTCTCGCCCGCCGGATTCCCATCCGGCCCCGTGGTTCCCGGAGAGGGGACTTTCCTCAGCGGCCGGTCGTTGCCGACGCGGACCACCGTCAGCTGCCCTCCACCTCCTGACGGTGCGGCGAACGCGAGGCAGAGGATGAGCCTTGCGCCGGCGGCCGAGCGAAAGGCAGATGGTCTCGGCGGGGTCCCCTCCGCGTGTGGCGAAGCGGACCGAGGAGCGGTGGGGGAGCGGGGTTGCGGCGATGCCGGCGCTCCTGCTCCACCGGGACCGCGTGTACCGCGCGACCGCCTCCGGACCGGCCCCCGTGATGAGCGGAGCGGGGCGACCGATCGAGTTCTACGACATCATCGACCCGCTCGCGGCGGAGCATCCTCGCCTCTTCGTGGTCGATCTGGAGGCGATCGACGGGCGAGATCCGCAGCTCGACCTGATGCAGGAGGTCTCCCGCGAGATCTCGCTCTGGGTCGATGCCGGAGTGCGGACCGCCGATCAAGCGATCGACGTCCTCGTCGCCGGCGCGGAGCGCGCCGTGCTGTCGAGCGCGCGGCTCAACGGCCCGGAGGAGCTCGCCCGGGCCTGGAGCCTGTCCCCGAACCTGGCGGTCGAGATCGAGCTTCAGGACGGAACGTTGACCCCCGTCCACCCGGACTGGCGGGCCGCGTCGGCCGCGGACCTCGCGCAGCGGGTCCTGACGGAAGCGCAAGTGCCGCTCATCGTGGGGTTCCGGGCCGGCGGCCCGGATTGGCCGATCGTTCGCTCGATCGCTTCGCAAGCCCCGACGTGGGTGGCGGGCGAGGTCGGGCCGTCCCACGCGCCCGAGATCCAAGCGGCCGGGGCGATCGGGGGGATCTACCCGCTGGGCGACGAGATCCGCCACTACGCGGATGTACCGTGAGCGCCTCTCCCTCTGCGCGCGATGATGAGGCCTAGAACCAGCTGATCGATGATGAGTGATGGGCGAGCTGAGCGCACGATCGGGACCGTGCCCTTTCGGTATATATACCACGGGGCACGCCATCCTACGACACCTCCAGAAGGGGCCGATCGAGGAGTTGGACCGTCGAGCGGAGCTCGTCTTGGGACGCACCGATGTAGTAGGCCGTCATCTCTTGGGACGAGTGGCCGTAGAGGACGCGGATCGTGTTGAGGTCCGCGTGCCGCTCGTAGTAGAGCATCC
>JAJZMW010000075.1 GCA_021848165.1 Thermoplasmata archaeon | reverse complement strand
CGGTGTTCCCTCTCCGAACCAGCACGTCCCACCGGCCGACCGACGGCCGTCTTATCTTCGCGGAACCCTCCCGGTCGTCGGACCCGCGGGCATCGCGGGGCCCGACCGATCCAGCATGGAGCCGAGGGAGGGTGCGCACCCGCCGAATCGAGGCGGAGCTCCGTTCGCGGGACGCGACCTCTCCGAGTCGCCGTTCCTCGTGACGTGGGAACTGACCCGAGCCTGTGCGCTGCGCTGCCGGCACTGTCGCGCGGCGGCGATCCCGGACCGAAATCCGGGCGAGCTATCCACCGCGGAAGCGCATCGACTGCTCGAACAGTTTGCGGACCTCGGTCCCTCCCCGCCGTTCATCGTACTGACCGGCGGCGACCCCACGGAGCGCCCCGACCTCGCCTCCATCATCGAGCGATCCGTCTCCCTCGGCCTCGTCACCGATGTCGCCCCGAGCGTCACCCCCCGGTTGACCGACGAGGTCATCGCAGGGTGGGCCCGCGCCGGGGTCCACACGGTCTCGATCAGCCTGGACGGGCCGACGGCGACCGTGCACGACCGGTTCCGCGGGGTGCCCGGGACCTTTGCCGCCTCGCTCGCGGCGGCGCGCGCGATCGTCGCCCACGGCCTTCGGCTGCAGATCAACACCTCGATCTGCCGCGAGACCGTCGAGGGCCTGGCGGCGATGGCCGCGTTGGTCGCGGAGCTCGGCGCGCAGCGCTGGGAACTGTTCTTCGTGATCGGGACGGGCCGGGCCCGTGAGCTCGCGGCCCTGTCCGCCGACGAGACCGAGGCCGCCCTGCTCTGGCTCGCGCACCATGCATCGACCGCGCCGTACCGCATGACCACCGTCGCCGCGCCCCAATACCGCCGGGTCCGGGAGCAGATCGCCCCATCTCCCCGGCGGGGGGGAGCACCGGTGATCAAGGAGGGGCGCGGTTTCGCGTTCGTCGACCACGTCGGCAACGTCGCCCCGAACGGCTACCTGCCGCTCGCGGCGGGCAACATCCGCACGGAGCCGTTCTCCGCGATCTACCGCTTCAGTCCCCTCTTCCGGGTCCTGCGGGAACCGGAACGGCTGCGGGGGCGATGCGGGCGATGCCCGTACCGGGAGGTCTGCGGAGGATCTCGGGCCCGCGCCTACGCCGAGACGGGCGACGTCCTCGCGGAGGATCCGGCCTGCCCGTTCCAGCCGGCGATGGCGGAATCGTGAGCCGGACCTCCGCGCGCCGCATCCTGCTGATGGCCCACGGGGCGGCCGAGTCGATCTCCGAGCTCGACGGGTACTACACCCACGTGCGCGGCCGGCCACCGCCCCCGGCGTTGCTCCAGGAGCTGACCGAACGTTACCGGGCGATCGGCGGCCGATCGCCTCTGCGCGCCATCACCGCCTCGCTCGCGGCGCGTCTGGAGATCGAACTCGACCGACGAGAAGGCCCGGGAACGAGCCGGGTCCGCTACGGGTTCCGGCACACCCCGCCGTTCCTCGAGGATGTCGTGGCCGCCGAACTCGCCGACCAAGCGACCGACCTGGTCGGCGTGGTCCTCGTTCCCCACTTCTCTCGGTTCGTGGAACGGGGATACCGCGGTCCGGTGGAGGCCGCGCTCGCCCGCCACGGCGGATCCGCGAGGGTCCGGTTCGTCGACGCGTGGTTCCTCGACCCGTCGTTCGTGGCGCTCGAGGCGGAGCTCCTGCGAGAGGCCTTGGGGCGCCTTCCGTCCTCGGAAGGGGCGTCGACGCGCGTCTGCTTCACCGCGCACAGCCTGCCCGAATCGATGCTCGCCGGGGGCGACCCGTATCCGGAGCAGTTGCGGGCGGGGGCCGCCGCGATCGCCCGCCGCGCGGGGATCCCGCCGGACGGGTTCCAGATCGCCTATCAGAGCGCGGGCCGCACGGACGACCGTTGGCAGGGACCGGACCTGCGGGACGTGCTCCGCGACCTCCGGGTGCAGGGGATCGACTCGGTCGTCGTCTGCGCGCACGGGTTCGTCTGCGATCACCTCGAGGTGTTGTACGACATCGACATCGAGGCGCGCGCCGTCGCCGATTCCTTGGGGATGCGGTTCGCGCGCTCGGCGATGCCGAACGACGACCCTCGGTTCGTCCGCGTGCTCGCGGATCTGATCGACCGGAACGAGGGGCTCGGTACCGATCGATGACCGGGTCCGTCGGTGGACCGGCGGACGGACCGCCGCGCGTGGTGATCGTCGGAGGGGGCATGGCCGGACTCGCGGCGGCCTGGGAGCTCGAGCGGTGGAGCCGGACCGGCGAGGTCGTGGTCGACCTGTTCGAAGCGATGCCGCGCGTCGGGGGCCCCGTCGTGACCGATCTCACCTCGGGGTTCGCGCTGGAGGGGGGGCCCGACTCCTTCCTGACCACCAAGCCCGACCTCGTGGGGCTGGTCGAGGAGCTCGGCCTTGCCGACTCGCTCATCGGGGTCCGGGAAACCGCCCGCGGCGCCCTGATCTTCCGCGCCGGGCGGTTGCACCGGATCCCTCCCCTGATCGGCGTCGGCTTCTGGTCGGCGGCCCGTTCGATCCGGTCGACCACCCTCCTCAGCCGAGCGGGGAAGCTCCGTGTGGCCCTGGGGGTCCTGCTCGTGCGGCTCCGGCCCATCCGGACCGACGACGGGATCCCGCTCGGGCCCCAGCTCCGGTCCCGGTTTGGCCACGAGGCCGTCGACTGGTTGTTCGAGCCGTTCCTCGCCGGGGTCCACTCGACGCCGATCGACGTGCTGAGCCCGTCGGCGGTGGCGCCGCTGCTACCGGCGCGCTGGACCGCGGCGGCCGCCCGCCCCCTCCCCGCCGGGGGAGCTCCCCCGGGCCGTTCTCGGTCGGTCGCCGGGGCGACCGGTCGCCGCCCCCCGCTCTTCGCCTCCCTTCGGGAGGGGATGGAGTCCCTCCCCCGGCGACTCTCGGAGAGCCTCCGGGGGACCCGGGTGCACCTCGGAACCCGGGCGGTCGCGCTGGAGCGAGAGGGGAGCTCCTACCGGCTGCGACTGGAGGATGGGAGATCGGTGGGTGCCGATGGGGTCGTGCTGGCCGTCTCGGGCCCGGACGCGGCCCGCCTTCTCGGCGCGGCGGGGCCGGCCGACGCGACGAGGGCGCTCGACGAAGTCCCACGAACCCCCACCGTGGTCGTCGGGCTCGTGGTCCGTCGGGAGGACGTGCCGATCCCTCTCACCGGCACCGGGGTGCTCGTCCCCCCCCGGACGGGGCTTCCGATCGCGGCGATCACGTGGCTCTCGTCGAAATGGGACCGGCCGGACCCGGGCGACGGGCGGGTAGCGCTCCGGGCGTTCCTGCGCCCGATCGACCCGCGGGAGGCGGCTCCGCCCTCCGATTCGGAAGCCGTGGAGTTGGCGCGCGAGGGGTTGCGTCACGTCATGGGGATCGAGGCACCCCCGACGCATTGCGTCGTCTTCGCTCACTCCCGAGCGATCCCTTGGTACGAGATCGGCCATGCGGCCCGCGTGGAGCGCGCGCGCCGCGCGCTGGCGGCCTGGCCCCGGGTCGAACTCGCGGGCAACACGTACGATGGGATCGGTCTGCCCGACGTCGTTGGCTCCGGGCGGGCCGCCGCGCGCCGACTGGCCGCGGCGTTCGGGAAGGTCCCCCCCCGATCGTAGCGCGGCCCGGGGCCGTTCGGTCCCCCGCGGCTCCGGCGGGGACGGAGGGCGGTCCGCGGGAGGTACTCGCGCCTGTCGCCGGTCCCGTTGACGGACGGCGGTGGCCCCCGCCAACCCGAGGGCGCTTCGGGGGCGCCCGCGTCGGTGCGCCGGGGGAGCGGCGCCCGTTCGACCGCCGAAGTATGCGGGAATCGACGAAACGCCCTTGTAGCGCGTCGGGGTCTTCGGGGCGATGTCGAACTCTCTCTTCCCCACGATCGCGGTCGCCGTCGATGGCTCTCCGACCTCCCTGGAAGCGCTGGACGTGGCGACGGACCTCTCCCGGCGATACGGGTCCTCGCTGACGATCGTCGCGGTGGCGCCGTTGCAGCCGCTCTACGTGGCGGCCGGGGAGCCGTGGGTGCCGGCCGAGGCGCCGGCGAGCGATGTCCCGTACTACGAAAAGATCGTGGCGAGGGCCGTCGACCGGGCCCGCGGCGCGGGGGTGGCGAACGTGCGCGGACTCTGCCTGGAAGGCGCCGTGGTCGACGAGCTGCTCTCGTTCGTCGAGCGGGAACCCCCCGCGTTGCTCGTCCTCGGCTCGCGGGGATTGAGCCGCGCGAAGCGGATCCTGCTCGGCAGCGTCTCGACCGCGGTGGTGCAGGCCTCGAAGAGGGCCGTGCTGATCGTCCACCCCTCAGCTACGACGCCGAGTTCGTGATCGAGTTCGTGATCACGACCCGGGTCGGCACGGGCAGCTTGTGGGCCGCCTTGCGGAGCGCTTCCTTCGCGTCCCCGATGTGCGCTTCGGTGGTGTAGATCGACAAGAGCTCGGTCCCGATCTGGGCCCGGACCGCGTGGCCGACCGGCTTGCCGAACGCGCGCCGCATCCCATCGGAGATACGGTCGGCCCCGGCGCCCATCGCCATCTTGTGCTCGCGGAGGATCTGATGGGGGAAGCGGCGGACCTTGAGGTGGTACTGGTTCGCCGCGGTCTTCTCCAGGACCCGCACCGCGCTCACGCGGGCCGCCTCGAGCGCGATGTCGCGGACCTGGGCGGCCTCTTCGGTGCCGAGGGTCAGTTCGACCGCGAACGCTTCCTTCAGATTCCCCGTGTCGAACTGCGTGATGCGGCACGTGGGCACCCCGCCCATGTACTCGCGACGGGTGTAGACCTGGCCCTCGATCTTCCGATACATGCGGGCCGGTTTGCGCGTCATGGGCGGCGCCGAGCCGGGCCCCCTCTAAAATCCTTGCGCCTCCCGTCCGGCGGGCCGATCGGGGGAAGAAGGTGCGCTCCGCGCGCCGCGCAGCCGATCTCGACGGCGGGGAGGCCGAGCTCCGCGAGCGCCCGCCGGATCCGCGGCTCGGCGGCCCGGGAGCGGGGGATCGCGAAGAGGCTCGCCCCGAACATCGATTGCGCCGCCCAGGCGCCGCTCCGTCGCAGGCGCCGCAGCGCGGCCCGGAGCGGGGGCGGGGCGAGGCCGAGCCGGTCGGTGAACCGCTCGCTCGCCCGCGCGAACCCGGCGATCGACGGGGCGCGGAGGAGCGCGGGGAGGCGAGAGCTCGCCGCGAGGACGCGGTGCATCTGGTCCGGGTCCGAGAGCAGGGGAGGGGTCGCCATCCCCCTCCCGGTGAGCGCCACCCAGATCCGGGCAGGGCCGGGTCGGTGATCGATGCGACCCCAGGGGGGGATCCCCGGCCGCCGGCGGATCTCGAGACCCCCTCCGAGGATCGCCGCGACCCCGCCGAGACCCCCGCCGCCGTCCAGCTCGGCGAGATGGGCGACCTCGATCGCCCGGCGCCGCGGGGCGCCGATCGCGCGCGATACGGCGAGCGCGGCGGCGAGGGTCCCGGCGGCGCTCATGCCGAACCCCTGCCCGATCGGAAGCTCGTGGTGGAGATCGACCCGCATCCGCCCTCGCCGGTCCCCGACGAGTCGGCGGACCGCCTCCTGGGTGATCGGGAGGGGGGCGCCGTCCCGCGAACGGACGGCGATCGAACGCCGCGGGCCCGGCTCCCAGCGCGCCTCGGCCCGGGCGCCGAGCTCGAGCACGAGACCGACGCCGATCGATCCCCGGGCCCTCGGGTCCGGCGCGTCGTCCCCGGCGGCCCGGAAGATCCCGGTCAGATGCCCGGGGGCGAACGCTCGGCCGGCGCGCGGGCGACCCGTCATCGATCGGCGGGCGCTACGCCCGGACACTCCTTATAAATGGGGGTGCATTCGTATCGCCGGTGGCGACGTTCGTCGGCGCCGCCGACCCGAACCGATGAGCGATTCCGATACCCCCGTGGCCGGGCAGGACTCGTTCGACCGATTGAACTTCCTCGAGCTCCGGAACACCCAGCTCGCGGAGGCGATCAAGCGCGTCGAGAGCGAACGGCATTACATGGAGGCGGAGATCCTCCGCCTCCAGCGCGAGGTGAAGCGCCTCAAGACGGAGCTCGATCGCCTGCGCTACCCGCCGCTGATCGTCGGGAGCGTGCGCGACGTGCTGACGGACGGCCGGGTGATCGTGAAGAGCTCCACCGGGCCGGATTTCGTGGTGAACTCCGCGGAGAACGTGGAGCACGCGAAGATGACCATCGGCTCGCGCGTGGCCCTCAACAAGCAGACCCTCGCGGTGATGGGGGTGCTGCCGGCCTCCGTCGACCCGCTCGTGACCGCGAGCGAGATCGTCGACAAGCCGACGATCCGCTACGAGGACATCGGCGGGCTCTCCGAGCAGATCCGCGACATCCGCGAGGCGGTCGAGTATCCGCTCCTCCGCGCCGAGCTCTACCGCAAGGTCGGGGTCGACCCTCCCAAAGGGGTCCTCCTCGTCGGTCCCCCGGGAACGGGGAAGACGCTGATCGCGAAGGCGGTCGCGCATCACACGAACGCGACGTTCATCCGCCTCGTCGGCAGCGAGCTCGTGCAGAAGTACATCGGCGAGGGCGCCCGCCTGGTCCGGGAGCTCTTCCAGCTCGCGAAGGAGAAGGCGCCGACGATCATCTTCATCGACGAGGTCGATTCGATCGGGGCGAAGCGCCTCGAGGTGGCGACGAGCGGGGACCGCGAGGTCCAGCGCACGCTGATGCAGCTCCTCGCCGAGATGGACGGGTTCGAGCCGCTCTCCAACGTGAAGATCGTCGCCGCCACGAACCGCCCGGACATCCTGGACGACGCGCTGCTGCGCCCGGGGCGGTTCGACCGGATCATCGAGATCCCCGTGCCGAGCGCGCTCGGCCGGGCCGAGATCTTCCGCATCCACTCGAGCGGGATGGCGATCCGGGAGGGCCTCGACTTCGAGGCGCTCGCGCAACGGTGCGACGGCGTCACCGGCGCCGACATCAAGGCGATCTGCACCGAAGCGGGGATGTGGGCGATCCGGGAGGAGCGCGATCACGTGATCGCCGCCGACTTCGACCGCGCGATCGAGAAGGTCGTCGGGGACGAGGAACTCCGCAAGGA
>JAJZMW010000020.1 GCA_021848165.1 Thermoplasmata archaeon | reverse complement strand
GCCGCAAGCGACGGTCAACTTCGTCGACGAACGCCGCCGCGTCGTCGCGGTCGGCCCGCGTGACGAGGTAGGCCCGGTCGGCGCGATCGCGTGCGATCGGCTCGACCACCCGCTCGACCTCGAACCCGACCGCGGCCACGTGGACCCGGGCGCGGGGGTCGCCGAGCCGGAGCCCCCCGTCGACGGGAGCGGAGCGACGCGACGGCACGCGCCCGCCAGCGGGGCCGGGCGGATGAACTTGCGGGTTGTTCGCCGCGAGTCTCGATTGCGCCCCGTGTAATCCCGTCCGCTGGACCAAACCTCAAAATCCTTCGGACCTCGCCCCGGCCCAATCGGCCCGGGGTGCGAGATGAGTTCGTTCGGTGACCGGCTCCGGAGCCATCCCCTGGTCTTCGAGCCCGTGCCCCCGTCCGCGCGGCTGGGTCGCGAGCGTCTCGCGAGCCAGGTCGACGCGGTCGTCCAGACGGTCCTCGCGAACCCCCGCATCGACGCGATCAACGTCCCCGAGCTCGTCGACGAGAACCACGAAGGTCGCCCGTACTACCGCAGCGGGGACGTGCGAGGATACGCGCGCCGCCTCGCCGAGGCGACCGGGCGCGAGACGGTCGTCAACAAGGTCGTCGCCCACCTCCCGGATCGCGATGCGCTCGTGCGCTGGTCGATGGAGAGCGTGGCCGCGGGGATCGCCCACGCCATCCTGGTCGGCGGCAGCTCCCGCTACATTCCGTACCCGGGGCCCCCCGTGATCGAGGCGGACCGGATCTGCGCGCCGATCTTCGGGGCCGCGCGCGGTCGGATCGGCAACATCGCCATCCCCCAGCGCACCGGCGAAGCCCACCGGATGGTCGCCAAGACCCAGGCGGGCTGCGCGTTCTTCACGACGCAGATCGTGTTCGATGCCGGCCCCGTACGAACGACGTTGACGGAGTACGCGAGCCTTTGCGCGGAGGCCCGCATCCGCCCCGTGCCGGTGCTTCTGAGCCTCGCCCCGCTCGCCGACGAAGCCGACATCGAGTTCATCCGATGGTTGGGCGCGGACATCCCCGAGCGCGTCGAGCGCGAGGTCCTCGCCGGCGGCACCCCCGCGGAGGCCGCCACGCGTTCCATCGAACTGGCCGTCGAGCTGTACCGGGAGGTGGGCGGCGGGGCCGACGGGCCGGCCGTCCCCCTCGGAGCGAACGTCGAACAGGTCTCCGTGCGCCACCTCCCGCACGCGGCCCGGATGGCGGAGGAGTTCGCCCGGATCCTCCCGGCGCGAGCGTAGGTCACGCCAGCACGTCGGCGAGCGCCGCGATCGCGGCGGTCATGTCGTTCCGATCGAGGACGAAGATCGTGTCGGTGTAGCAGCTCATCGCCTGGACGATGTTGATCCCGCGGGTGGCGAGCACGGAGGCGAGCCGGGCGAGCAGGCCGGCGGTCTCCTCGATCGTCGCCGGGCTCGTGACGGCGAGCTCGACGAGCCCGCGATGGACCGCGATGATCTGGTTCTCGCGGAGCTTGCGGAGGAAGCGGGCGACCGAGTCCTCGTCGACCAGGATGACCGTCCCGCGCGAGACCTGGATCAAGCGGCAGAGGAGGTTCTCGTCCAGGATCTCCTCGACCACGTCCCCGAGGCGCTGGAGGACGTCGATCCCCTGGGTGACGGTGATCGTCGCGACCTTGGTCCGGGTCTCGATGCGGCTCTTCGAGAGGAGCCGGCGCACCGTCCGGTCGCCGAACCCCCCGTCCCCGCGCGCCGGGTACCGCCGGCAGGCGGCGACGATCGCCGGGAGCTTCTCGGTCCCGAGGTCGCGGGCGATGTGGCGCGCGAGCGCCGAGTGATTGGCGATCCCCTCGCGCAGCGCCTCGACCACGACCGGGCGGGCGTTGATCCACTCGCGGACCTGGCGGGCGGTCGACCGATCGTCGCTCGACGTCATATGTTGGAAAACGAACTAACTTGTCCGTTTTTGTCGTAAGATGGTCACATGCTACAAATACGTGACGGCCGTCCTTGGATGCGCAGGCGTCGAACCCTCGATGAGCACACGCAAAGTGGTCCTCGCCTATTCGGGCGGGCTCGACACCTCCGTCGCGATCCCATGGCTGCGGGAGCGCGGCTACGAGGTCATCGCCCTCACGATCCACGTCGGGCAGCCGGTCGACCTCCAGGCGGTCCGGAAGAAGGCGCTCGCCTCCGGGGCGAAACGCGCCTACGTCGTCGACGCGCGGGACGAGTATGCCCGGGAGTATCTGCGCCCCGCGCTCCAGGCGAACCTCCTCTACGAGGGCCAGTACCCGCTCAGCACCGCGCTGGCGCGCCCCCTGATCGGCCAACACCTGGTCGCCGTCGCCCGCAAGGAGGGCGCGGGCGCCATCGCGCACGGCTGCACGGGGAAGGGGAACGACCAGGTCCGCTTCGACGTCTGCACGACCTCCCTCGCTCCGGAGCTCGAGGTGATCGCCCCCGCGCGAGAGTGGGGGATGACCCGCGACGAGGAGATCGCCTACGCCGAGGCGCACCACGTCCCGGTCGCCGCTCGCCGGGCCTCTCCGTACAGCACCGACGAGAACCTCTGGGGCCGCTCGGTCGAGTGCGGGATCCTCGAGGACCCCGCGGTCGAGCCGCCCGAGGAGGTGTACGGCTGGACGACGTCCCCGGAGCGGGCCCCGGACAAGCCCGAGTACGTCCGCATCGCCTTCGAGGGGGGGGCGCCCGTCGCGCTCGACGGAGAGCGGATGTCGTTGCGGCCCCTCATCGAACGCCTCAATCGGACGGCCGGCGCGCACGGGGTCGGCCGGATCGACCACCTCGAGTCGCGGCTCGTCGGGATCAAGTCCCGCGAGGTCTACGAGTGCCCGGCCGCGACCGTCCTCCTCGCCGCGCACCAGGGTCTCGAGGCGATGACCCTCCCCCGCGACCTCCTGGCGGCGAAGCGCGGGATCGAGCGCCAGTACGCCCAAGCCGTCTACGACGGCCTCTGGTTCACTCCCCTGCGGACGGCGTTCGATGCGTTCGTCGGCGCCACGCAGGAGCGCGTCGAGGGGGAGGTCGCCATGAAGCTCTACAAAGGGCAGGCCCGCGTGAGCGGGCGCCGCAGCCCCTTCGCTCTCTACCGTCAGTCCCTGGCGACGTACTCCGACGGCGACGAGTTCCGCGCGGAGAGCGCTCGGGGGTTCATCTACGTCTGGGGGCTCCCGAGCCGGACCTGGGCGGCGGTCGGTGAGAAGCGGGCGCCCGGAGCCCGCGTGACGGCCCGGACGACGCGGCGGAGCCGCTGAACCGCATCGCCATGCCGACCCCCGACGGACCTTCGGCCGCCCCGAGCTACGTGGGGACCGGCGCCGGGCGCTTCCTCGGATCGCTCGACGTCGACCGCGCCCTCTTCCGCTACGATCTCGCGGGGAGCGTGGCGCACGCCGAGATGCTCGAGCGCGTGGGGCTCCTCGGTCCCGCGGACGCGCGGCGGATCCGGGGGGGCCTCCGCCAGATCCGACGCGAGATCGACGCCGGGACGTTCCCGTGGCGCGACGAGCTCGAGGACGTCCACACGAACGTCGAGGTGCGGCTCACCGAGATGATCGGCCCCCCCGGGGGTCGATTGCACACCGCCCGCAGCCGCAACGACCAGGTGGCCCTGGACGAGCGGCTCTACCTTCGCGCGTCGGTGCTCCGGACGCTCGAAGCGATCGATGCGTTCCAGCGGGCGCTCGTCGCCCGCGCCGCCGCGGAGCGCGAAACCCTCCTGCCGGGGTACACGCACTTGCAGCGGGCCCAGCCGGTGAGCCTCGCGCACCATCTCCTCGCCCACGTCTGGCGCCTCGAGCGTGATTTCGGCCGGCTGGTCGATCTCGAGCGGCGGGCGAACGTCTCGCCGCTCGGCGCCGGGGCGCTGGCCGGATCGACGCTCCCGATCGATCCGGAGTACGTCGCGCGGCGGCTCGGCTTCGACCGCGCGTTCGACAACTCGCTGGACGCGGTGAGCGACCGCGACATGTTCGCGGAGCTCCTCTTCGCGCTCGCCCTGCTCGGCGTCCACCTGAGCGCGCTCGGCGAAGAGTGGGTCCTCTGGACGAGCGCCGAGTTCGGGTTCGCCCGCGCCGGCCCCCGGCTCGGCTCCGGCAGCAGCTTGATGCCCCAGAAGCGGAACGCCGACGTGGCGGAGCTCGCGCGGGGAAAGTCGGGTCGTTCGATCGCCGACCTCGTCTCCCTCCTCGTGACGTTGAAGGGCCTGCCGCTCGCCTACGACCGGGACCTCCAGGAGGACAAGGCCCCGGTGGCGGACGCCCTCGCCCAGACGGTGACGACGATCGAGGCGATGCGGGGGGCCCTGGACGATCTCGCCTTCGATCGCGACCGGATGCGGGCCGCGGCGCTCGACCCCGCCGCCCGCGCGACCGACCTCGCGGAGGCGCTGGTCCGGCAGGGGGTCCCGTTCCGGGAGGCCCACGAGCGCGTCGGGCGCTACGTGCGCGACCCGCACGCGACGTTGGATGCGGCGAGCGCGGCGCGCGCCCTTCCCGATCTCGGGCCCGACGCCGCCCGGATCTTCGATCCGGCCGAGCTCCTCGGCCGGCGGGCGTCGCCCGGCGGGCCGTCGCCGGCGGCGGTCGGCGACCAGCTCGCGCACGCGCGCGCGGCGCTGGCCGCCCACGCCGATTTCCTCTCCTCGCTCGGCCGTCGGGTCGAGCTCATTGAGGAGCTATTGCAGGAGGAAGCGACATGACGAACTGTCCAGAGTGCGACGCCGAAGTGAGCTGCGGGGCGATGATCGCGGGCGAGATCTTCCCGTGCCGGGACTGCGGGACGGAACTCGAGGTCATCGCGACGACCCCGATCGCGATCGAACGCGCCCCGAAGGAAGCGGAAGATTGGGGTGAGTGATCCCGTTCGTCTGGGCCTCTTCTACACCATCCTGAGGCCCGAGGAGAAGTGGCTCCTGGCCGCGGCCACGGCCCGCGGGATCCCGCTCGTCCCGATGCACGACGAGGGGATGCTCTTCCCGCTCGACCGCCCGGCGGAGCTCCCGGCCGTGGTCCTCAATCGCTCGGTGAGCCACCTGCGCGGCCTCTACGCGCTGCGGTTCTTCGAGCACTACGGCTGCCGGACCGTCAACCCGGCGGAGGTCGTCGAGCGGGCGGGCGACAAGATCCTCGGTTCGCTCGCGCTGCAGGCGGCGGGGGTGCCGACCCCGCGCACGATCGTCGCCTTCACCGACGACGGGGCGCTCCAGGCGCTGGAGGAGATCGGCTATCCCGCGGTGCTCAAACCCCCGATCGGCTCGTGGGGCCGGCTCATCGCGCGCGTGCACGATCGCGAGGAGGCGGAGCAGATCCTCGAGCACAAGAGCGCCCTGCCGTCCCCGACCCAGTCGATCTTCTACGTCCAGGAGCACGTTCCGAAGCCCGAGCGCGACCTCCGTCTCTTCGTCGTCGGCGACGAGGTCGTGGCGGCGATGTCCCGCCGCTCGGAGGCGTGGCGCACCAACGCCGCGCGGGGCGCGGTCGCCGAGCCTCTGACCCCGTCCTCCGAGCTGACCGAGATCGCCCTCCGGGCCGCCCGGGCCGTCGGCGGGGGGGTCCTCGCGGTCGACGCCATGGAGTCCCCCGCGGGCTACGTCGTCCATGAGGTGAACCCGACGCCGGAGTTCAAGGCGCTGCAGTCCACGACCGGGGTCGACATCGCCGCGCGCATCCTCGCGTATGCCCAGGAGGTCGGGCGGCGGTGAAGGTCGCCATCGTGGGCGGGTCGGGCTACGTCGGCGGGGAGCTCCTCCGCCTCCTCCTCGGGCATCCCGATGTCGAGGTCGCCCAGGTCAGCTCGGACTCCCGGGCCGGCGAGAGCGTGGGCCGCGCGCACCCGAACCTGCGCAAGCGGACCGACCTCACCTTCGTGCCGCACGACGCGATCCGCCCCGCCGACGCGACGTTCGTCGCGGTCCCGCACCGGCAGGCGATGGCTCGGATGCCGGCCTGGCTCGCGACCGGCGGGCTCGTCGTCGATCTGAGCGCCGACCACCGGCTCAAGGAGCCGTCGCTCTACCGAACGTACTACGGCGTGGAGCACCCGCATCCCGAGCTGCTCGGCCAGAGCGTCTACGGGGTCCCCGAGATCCGCCGGGAGGCCCTGCGCTCCGCTCGCCTGATCGCGAACCCCGGATGCATCGCGCTCGCCTCGATCCTGGCGCTCCGTCCGATCGCGGCGGCGGGGCTCGTCGACGGCTCCCGGCCGGCGATCGTCGACGCGAAGAGCGGCTCGTCGGCCGGCGGCATCGACGCCGGCCCCGGGGCCGCCCATCCCGAACGGACCGGCGTGATGCGCCCGTACGCGCCGAGCGGCCACCGCCACACCGCGGAGATCGAGCAGGAGACCGGGCTCACGATCGCCCTGAGCGCGCACGCGGTCGACGCGGTCCGGGGGGTCCTCGCGACCGTGCACGCGCCCGCCGCGCGCGCCGTGGAGGAGAAGGAGCTCTGGAAGGTCTACCGCGCCGCCTACGCGGGCGAGCCGTTCGTCCGCCTCGTACACGAGTCCGACGGGATCCACCGCTCCCCGGATCCGAAGGTCCTCGCCGGCTCGAACTACGCCGACCTCGGGTTCGCCTTCGACGCCCACGGCCGCCGCCTCCTCGCCTTCGGCGCGCTCGACAACCTGATGAAAGGCGCCGCCGGCAACGCCGTGCAGTGCTTCAACCTCGCCGCGGGGTTCCCCGAGACCCGCGGCCTCGAGTTCGCCGGCCTGCACCCGGTGTAGCCGCGATGACGATCGTCGTGAAGGTCGGGGGCGCGGCGGGCAACGAGCTCGCGGGCGCGCTCGACGAGATCGCGGCGTCGCCGGACCGGTTCGTCGTCGTCCACGGCGGCTCGGAGGAGGTCGATCGATGGGGCACCGCGCTCGGCCGCCCGTCCCGATACTACACCAGCCCGAGCGGCGTCGTCTCCCGCTACACCGACGAGTCGCGGATGGAGGTCGTCGTCCTGGCGCTCGCCGGGGCGGTCCAGACCCGGATCGTCCGGGAGTTCGCGGCCCGCGGGGTGCGGGCGGTCGGGCTCTCCGGCACCGACGGCGGCGTCGTCCGCGCCCGCCGCAAGCGAGGGACGCGCGCCCTCGAGAACGGGCGGATCGTCCATCTCGTCGACGACCGCGCGGGGTCGATCGACTCGATCGACCCGGATCTTCTCGAGCGCCT
>JAJZMW010000072.1 GCA_021848165.1 Thermoplasmata archaeon | reverse complement strand
CGATGTCGAGGGGTTCGCGACCGGCACCGTCCAGGCGGCGCTCGGCGGGGTCGGGCTCGTGGGCGATATGCCGAACACCGACCCGGCGGTCCGCGACCCCGACGGGATCGACCAGAAGCTCCGCCTGTTCCGGGGACGGGCGGCGATCGATGTGGCGCTCTTCGGCATGCTCGCGGTCGGCTCCGACGTCGCGGGGCTCGGCCGGACCGCCTCCGCCTTCAAGCTCTACCTCAGTCCGACGTCCGGGGTCGACGAGCCCCCGGACCACGCCGCCGTCGCCGATCTGTTGGAGCGGGCGGCGGGGACCGGGCTCGCCGTGAGCGTCCACGCCGAGGACGCGGCCCGATTCCCGCCGCCGGGCGAACCGCCGACCGATCTGGAGGGATGGGATCGCGCCCGGCCGCCCGATGCGGAGGCGACCGCGGTCGAGGAGATCCTCCGCGCGGCCCCGCCCGATCTCCGCCTGCACATCGCCCACGTCACCCAACCGTCGATCGCCGACCGCCTCCGGGCCGCCGGCCACTCGTTCGAGGCGACGCCGCACCACCTCTTGCTCTCCACCGCCTCTCGGCTCGGGACGGAGGGGAAGGTGAACCCCCCGCTGCGCTCCGAGGCGACCCGCCAGGAGCTTTGGGACCGGTTCCGGTCGGGAGCCGTTCCGATCGTCGCGAGCGATCACGCCCCGCACGCCCGCGCCGACAAGAGCCGCCCGTTCGCGACCGCGCCGAGCGGGATGCCCGGCGCGCAGACGATGGTCCCGTTGCTGCTCGAGCGGGTCCGCGCGGGCGATCTGCCGCTCCCGACGCTCGTCGCGACGGCCGCGGAGCGACCCGCGCTCTGGCTCGGCCAGCCCCGGGGCCGGATCGTGCCGGGGTTCCGAGCGGATCTGATCGTGGTCGACTTCCGCGACCGGCGGCCGATCCGGGGACGCGAGCTCGCCGGGCCGTGCGGGTGGTCGGCGTTCGAGGGGCGCCCGGCGGTCTTCCCGCGGGAGCACTACTTGGGGGGCGAGAAGATCGTCCAGGACGCGGAGTACGTCGGCGTCGCCCGCGGCGTGCTGCGGCGACCCGATTACGCCCGGGCGGCCTAGGGGGAGGGACCCTCCGGCGACGCCGGGGCCCGGCGGACCCGGGCCTCGGGCGGCAGCCGCCGCGGGGGCCAGTCCCAGGAGACGTAGCGCTTCCACGCAAGGAAGCCGTAGACGACCCCGATCACGAGGATCGCCCCGACGACGTAGTCGAGGGGGCCGAACCAGCTCGTGATGATCGGCCAATCCGAGCGGAGGACGATCCCCGCGTAGAGGAGCCCGAGGGTGAACGGGATGCTGCCGAGCAGGGTGTAGAGCCCGAAGCGGGTCGGGTTCATGCGAGCGAACCCCGCCGGGTAGCTGATGTAGCTGCGCACGATCGGGATCAGGCGCGCGACCGCCACGAACCATTCGTCCCGGCCCTGGAACCATCGGTCGACCCGGGCGAGCTGCTTCTCGTTCAGATGAAGGCCCGCGGGACGCGGACGCGTGATCCAATCGCGCCCCCACCGCCCGACGGCGTAGGCGATGAACGAACCGACCAGACCCCCGGCGAGCGCGGCGAAGATCGTCCCGTAGAGGTCGAACGTCCCCGAGGCGATGAGGAACCCGCTGAACGTCAGGATGACCTCGCTCGGAAGCGGCGGGATCCCGAAGCTCTCGACGACCATCAGCGCGAAGAGCCCCGCGAGGCCGACCGCGGAGAGCACCGTGGTGATCGCCCAGACGGCGCTCCCGATCAGCGAGATCGACATCTCGGACGTGCCCTCGCGAACTAGGAGGGGGCCCCTCCCGACGGGGGGAGCAGCCGGAACGGGCGGCGGAGCTGCGGGTTCGTGCGGGCGGGGATCCCTTCGAATTCGAGGGGCACCGAGCACCCTCCGCAGGCGACGGACGGTCGCTGGCGCCCGAGCGCGATCGAGAGGGCGACGCCGACCTCGATCGCCGCGGGTCGCTGGGCCGAGCTCGCGATCGCCTGGTGGAGCTCGGCGAGGAGCTCCGTCTCGGAGGCGGCGGCGTCGGTCATCGGCCCAAGCACCGGGGGCGGGTTCTTAAGGCGTGCCCCGCACCGCCCAGCCCCCGAGGCGGCGCACGAGCCCGAGCCGCCGTCCCAGCAGGCGCTCGACCACGTCCAGCAACATCCGGTCCCCGTCGTCGACGCTGCGGGTCAGGACGATCATGAGCACGTAGAACAGCCCGAGCCCGACCGCGAGCGGAACGAGCGTCCATCCCGGCAGCGTCCCCGGCACGAACCGGAGCAGGATCGCGAGCGGGACGGCGCTCGCGAGGAGGGGCACGACGTAGCTGCGCCGGAACGGGTGGACGGCGTCGATCGCGGCGAGCTCAACGACGGCGAGGGCGGGGTAGATCACCGCCGCGACCGCCCACGCGATCGCCGCCCCCGTCATCCCGTACGTCGGCACGAGCGCGAGCGAGATCGCGATGTCCGCCCCGGCGCTTACCAGCGCGTTGAGGAACAAGAGCCGGGTGCGGGCGAAGGCGACCTGGACCGCGGCGGCGGGGCCGACGATCGTCGCGAGGAACGAGCCGACGACGGCGATCTGCAGCGGGGTCGTGATCTGGGCGTAGTTCGACCCGTAGACGAAGCCGAGCGAGCTGCTCGGGAGGAAGACGAACAGGAGGAAGAGCGGGAGGCTGAAGACGGTCGTCCACTTGGTCGCCGTCGCGAACGTCGTGCGCGCCGCCGAGGTGTCCCCCGTCCGCAGCAGACGCGCGGTCACGGGGAGGAGGATGAAGGCGAGCGCCGTGACGCCGATCGGGAGGAGCCGCGCGAGCGTGAGCGACGCCGAGTACGTGCCGACCTCGGGAAAGTCGTAGGCGCCGAGGACGAGCGTGTCGGCCCAGCCGTTCAAGTAGGCGAAGACGGCGACCCCGAGCAGCGGGAGAGCGAAGGCGAGCGTCGGGATCGTCCGATCCGGGGCGCGGGGCCCCCGGGGGAGCCGCTGCGGGAGCTTCCCGAAGGTGTAGCCGAGCGCGAGCGCGAAGGCGACGCCGTTCGCCGCGGTGTACGCCCAGAGCGCCGCCGGAAAGTCGATGGTGCCCGGCGGGACCAAGAAGGCGACCAGCAGGAAGGCGACGAACAGGCTCGGCGCGAGGATCTGAACGAAGATGGCGTTCGGGCGAACGTCCTCGTATCCCTGGAACAGCGCGACGACCAGGCCGCTCGCCGCGTAGAAGCCGTAGGCGATCCCGAGGATCTGGACGCCGAACCCGACATCGCTCGCGCCGAGCGCCGCGCCGATCGGGGGCCCGGCGAAGTACATCGCGATCGGGATCGCGACGCAGCTGAGCCCTCCGACGACGAGCGCGACGCGGACGATCGACCGGCGCTCTGCGTCCGAGGCAGCGTACGGCAGGTTCCGGGCGACCGTGTTCGGGAGGCCGAGCCCGCCGATCGTCGCGACGACGCTCACGATCGCGACGGCGTAGCTGAACGCGTTCCAGTCGGGGATCGAGAGCCCCCGCACGAGCAGGACCCGGGACGCGAAGTTCGCGCCGACCAGGACCAGCGTGGCGGTGAACAGCAGCAGCGTCCCCCGCGTGACGACGCCGAGCCCGGAGCGAGAGGCGTCCGGCGAGGCGGGCACGGTGCGATCGATCCCCCGCGACGCGGAGGAGCCGGGGTTGAAGACTCCTTGGGAGCCCGAACGGGGCGGGGCGCGGGCCGCCTACTGGAACTCGTCGAGGATGGCGTCGTGGCCGGCGAGGCCCGCGGGCTGCTGCGCGAGGGGCCCCGCGCTCAAGACCTCCTCGAGGTCCTCGTACGTCGGCCGCTCGACCTGGTAGAAGAGCCCGATCGGGATCTTGTCGCCCCATTCGAGCGCCTTCTGGAAGGCGAGCGAGAGGTTGGAGGGATCGTGCCCCGACGCTTCGAGCTTGTAGACCCGCTGGCGGAAGAAGTCGAAGGTGTTGATCTTGTTGTACGGCACGCACGGGCTGAAGACGTCCACGAACGAGAATCCGTGGTGGCGGATCCCGTTCGTGACGAGGTCGGCGAGGTGCTTGACGTCCCCGCTGAACCCCCGGGCGACGTACGTCGCCCCGGCGGCGAGCGCGAGGGCGATCGGGTCGATCGGCATCTCGATGACCCCCTCGGGGGTCGACTTCGTCTTCTGGCCCATCATCGACGTCGGGCTCGCCTGGCCGGTCGTGAGGCCGTAGATCTGGTTGTCCATGGTGACGTAGGTCAGGTCGACGTTCCGGCGCATCGTGTGGACGAAATGGCCGGCGCCGATGCCGAACCCGTCGCCGTCCCCGCCGGTCGCGAGGACCGTCAGGCCGTGGTTCGCCCAGCGAATCCCTTCCGCGACCGGGAGCGCCCGTCCGTGGATCCCGTGGAACCCGTAGCTCGAGAGGAAGTGCGGAAGGTTCGAGGAGCAGCCGATCCCCGAGACGACCACGACGTTGTGGCTCGGGAGCTGCAGGCGCTTGACCGCCATCTCGATCGCGGCGAGGACGCCGAAGTCCCCGCAGCCCGGGCACCAGGTCGGCTTGGTGTCGGACTTCCCGACGACCGGCAGGGTGTTCGGCGGGCTCGTTCGGGCGACGCTCGCGCTACTGTCCGCCATGACCGGTCATCTCCCGCACCTTGGCCACGATCTCGTGAGGGTAGAAAGGCTCCCCGTCGTACTTGAGCAGCCGGTTCGGCAGGAGCACGCCGGTCTCTTGCCGGAGGAGCTGGCCCAACTGCCCCGAGTAGTTCGCCTCGACCAGGAGGGTCCGTTTCGCGTTCTCGAGGATCTCGGTGATCTCCTCGGTGGCGAGCGGGTAGACCGTCCGCACGAAGAGGAGCTTCGTCGGGATCCCTTGGTGGTCGAGCAGCGGCATCGCGTCGCGGATCGCTCCGACGGTCGAGCCCCAGGCGACCAGGGTCACCTCGGCGTTCGGCGAGCCTTCGACGAGCGGCGTCGGCGCCGCGCGGCGCAAGCCGTCGAGCTTCTTCATCCGCTTGTCCATCATCTTCTTGCGCTCGGCGACCCAGACGGGGACGCCCGAGCGGACGTCGCTGATGAGGTGGCCGCGCTCGTCGTGCTCGTCGGACCCGGCGACGTACTGCAGGCCCGGCTGGCCCGGGATCGATCGGGGCGAGACGCCGCTCGCGGTGTACTGGTAGCGGTGGTAGTCGGTCCCGGGGACGAGCGTCGCGGTGGCGACCGACGGGATCTCGGGGTGCAGCGGGAGCTCGTCGCGATCGACGGTCGCGAAGTTCTCGCTAAGATGGAGGTCGCTCGCGAGGAGCACCGGGGTCTGCCACTCCTCGGCGAGCCGGAACGCATCGATCGTCGCTAGGAACGCCTCCTTCGGATGCGAGGGGGCGAGGATCGCCCGCGGGAACTCCCCCTGCCCCGCCCCGATCATCAGGCGCAGGTCCCCCTGCTCGGTCTTCGTGGGGAGGCCGGTCGACGGGCCCGCGCGCTGCGACTCCACGACGACGAGCGGCGTCTCGGTCATCCCCGCCATCCCGAGCGCCTCGACCATCAGGGAGAAGCCGCCGCCGCTCGTCGCGGTCATCGAGCGCACGCCCCCAAAGCTCGCGCCGATCGCCATGTTGATCGCGGCGAGCTCGTCCTCCGCCTGCTTCACCACGATCCCGAGATCGCGGGAGTGGGCGGCGAGCCAATGCATGATCGACGACGCCGGTGTCATCGGGTACTGGGCGAGGAACTTCACGCCCGCGGCGGCGGCCCCGAGCGCGATCGCCTGGTTGCCGCTGAGGACGAGCTTGCCTTCGCCGCGCGGCGCGACCGCGCGGTCGTTCGCCCCGGAGTGCTGGCGGGCGTGCTCGTAACCGTCGGCGCTCGCGCCGAGGTTCCACGTCACGACATCCCCCGCCTTGCGCCCGAACGAGTCGGTGATGACCTGATGCAGCACGGGCAGGGGGATCCCCGCGAGGTACGCCATCGCCCCGAGCCCGGCGGCGTTCTGGAGGATCGCTTGGGTCGCGTACTTTCGCGCGATCGCGAGCGTCGGCACGGGCAGGAGCTTCGCGCCGGCCGGGACGTCGCTCGGCGCCAGCGGGAATTTCTCGGGGTCCTGAATGACGATCGCCCCCGGACGCAGGTCCGCGCGATGGATGTCGAACGTCTCCCGGTTCAGGCAGTAGAGGATGTCGGCGCCGTCCCCCTGCGAGAACGGTCGCACCTCCGAGGCCCGCGCCTGGAACCAGACGTGGCCGCCCCGGATCACGGACTGGTAGGCGTTGAGCCCGAAGACGTGCAGCCCCATGCGGGCGAACGAGCGCGTGAGCATCTCTCCGAGCGAGGCGATCCCGTCCCCGGCTTCGCCCCCGGTACGGACGATGATCTCGGACACGGCCGGATTCAGGAGTTGTGTCGTATTAAGGGTGAGCGGGGGCCGGGACGCGGAGCCGTTTTGCCCCGCGACGCCTCCCGACCGGCATGGGACCTGCGATCCGCGTTCGACTCTTCGCCGGCGCGCGGGAAGCGGTCGGAGCTCCCTCCCTCCCCTGGCCCGTGCCGACGGCGGGGCTGGCCATCGAGACCCTCCTCGGGGAGCTCGTCGGGCGCTACCCCCGCCTCGGTCCGATCGTCCGCCACAGCCGGTTCCTGGTCAACTCGGAGTACGTGGACCCGAAGCGCTCCCGGGTCGCCCCCGGCGACGAGTTCGCGATCCATCCCCCCTACAGCGGAGGCTAGCGCCGGTGACGATCCGCCTGACGACCCGGCCGCTGCGGACCGACCTCGCCCGACGGGAGCTCCTCGGGCCGGGCCTCGGCGGGGTCGTCGTCTTCGAGGGGATCGTCCGACCGGATCGGGTCGGTCGGCGCCGGGTCCGGGCCCTCGTCTACGAGACCGACGCGCCGCGCGCCCGCGCCGAGCTCCTCCGACTCGTCCGCGAGGTCGGGGGGCGCACCGGGGCGCGGCGGACCGTCGTCTGGCATCGGCTCGGCGTCGTCCCCGCGGGGGAGGTCTCCGTCGTCGTCGGCGCCGCGGCACCGCACCGCGACGCGGCGTTCCGCGCCGTGCGCTCTCTGATCGACCGCCTCAAGCGGGAGGTGCCGATCTGGAAGACGGACCGAGCACCACCCGCGCGTCGACCGCGATCACGCCCGACCCCTCGGGCCGGACGATCAGCGGATTCAGGTCGAGCTCGGCGACCTCGGGGAGCTCCACGGCGAGCTGGCTGACCCGCTCGATCGCTTCGCAGAGCGCCGGCAGG
>JAJZMW010000154.1 GCA_021848165.1 Thermoplasmata archaeon | reverse complement strand
GACGTGGTCGACGCCTTCTGGCGGGCGGCCACCGTGGCGGCCGCCGCCGGCGGCCCGGCCCTCTACAACGTCGGGACCGGCGTGGAGACGTCGGTGAACGAGCTCGCCGAGCGGCTCTGCGCGCTGGCCGGGACGCCCCCGGCCGTCCGTCACGGTCCGCCGCGCCCAGGTGAGGTCCGCCGTAGCGCGCTCGACGCCTCCCTCGCCGGGCAGGTGCTCGGCTGGCGTGCCCGCACCGGCCTCGACGAGGGGCTCCGGGCGACGCTCGAGCACCGGCGCCGGACCGGCGCGACCTTCTCGGCAGAGCGCGCCTAGGCCGGGGCGGGCCGCTTCGCGAGGTCGAGGGTGCGCACGCCGCGCTCCTTCAGCCGGGCCCCCGACAGCACGAACTCGTGCTTGACCAGAGGACGGAACGGCCGCTCGAGCCGCTTCCCGAGCCGGGCCGCGACGTAGTTCGAGTTGAGCACGGCGCGGCGGGCCACATGCTTGAGGCCCTCCTCCCCGTGAACGAGGGCAAAGGCGTAGGCGCGCAGGTCGAGGCCGAAGCTCCCCGGCCCGCCCCGGATCTTCCCGATCGACGACGGACGGTCGTAGTCCCACCGGAAGTTCCGACCGACCTTCTGCACGCGGGGCACGGGCAGGTACGGGGCCAACGTCTCGTTCGCGGCGAGGACGCCGGCGCCCGGGCCGCCGCCCCCATGGGGGGTGGCGAACGTCTTGTGCAGGTTGAGGTGCGCGACGTCGAATCCCATCCGACCCGGGTTCGTGACGCCGAGGATCGCGTTGAGGTTCGCCCCGTCGTAGTAGAGCATCCCTCCCGCCCCGTGGACCGACTTCGCGATCTCGAGGATATCGCTCTCGAAGAGGCCCGCCGTGTTCGGATTGGTGAGCATGAAGCAGGCGGTGCGCTCCGAGAGGGCCGCCCGCAACTCGTCGAGATCCACGCAGCCGTCCTTCGACGGAAGCTCGCGCGTCGTGAAGCCGGCCATCGCGGCGGAGGCGGGATTGGTCCCGTGCGCGGTGTCCGGGAGGAGGACCTCGGTGCGCCGGTCGAGCTCGCCCCGGTCGCGGAAGTAGGCCCGGATCATGAGAAGCGCCGCATACTCTCCGTGCGCCCCCGCCGCCGGCTGGAGGGAGACCTCCGAGAGCCCGGTCACCTTGGCGAGGAGCCGCTCGAGACGCCAGATCACCTCGAGCGCCCCTTGGACCGTCTCGATCGGTTGCTCGGGATGGAGTTCGGCGGCGGTGCGCCGGCGCGCGAGGACCTCGCCGATGCGAGGATTGTACTTCATGGTGCACGAACCGAGCGGGTAGGTCGTGGTCTCGATCCCGAAGTTCATCTGGCTCAGCCGCGTGTAGTGGCGGAGGACCTCGAGCTCGCTGAGCTCGGGCCACCGCAGGCCCGCTTTCCGCCGCCACCGGTCGGGGACCCCCGGGATCGACGGGGCCGGCTCCGAGCCCCCGCGGGGGTCGAGCTCCCAGACCGGGGGTTCGTCCCACCGGGCTTGGCGGAAGCTCATGCGCCGCCTCCGAGGGCGGGAACGATCGTCCGCGCGGCCGTGGCGAGCTTCTGGATCGCCCGGTCGTCGGTGCTCTCCGTCGCGGCCAGGAGGATCCGTTCGGGCCCCCGCGGGGAGGTCGGACGCGGATCGGCGAGCGAGTGACCGGCGAGGATCCCCCGGCGACGCATCCGATCGAGGAACTCGGCGGCGGTCCCCCGGGAGAGCTCCACGGTGAACTCCGCGAGGTACGGGCTGTCGAACCGGGGCGCCTGCAGGCCGTCGATCGGAGCGAGCGCTCCGGCGATCGAGCGGGCCCTCTCGGCGAGCGAGCGCTGCAGCTCGGCGAGGCCCCGCGGGCCGACCAGGGTCGCGTAGAGGACGAAGGCGAGGGCGATGAGCGACTGGTTCGTGCAGATGTTCGACGTCGCGCGGGAGCGACGGATGTGTTGCTCCCGGGTCTGCAACGTCAACGTGTAGGCGCGTCGGCCCTCGTGATCGTGGGTGGCGCCGACGATGCGGCCGGGGGAGTGCCGAACGAACTCCTTTCGGCAGGCGAAGAGACCGACCATCGGCCCCCCGTACGACGGAGGGATCCCGAAGCTCTGCCCGTCTCCGACCACGATATCGGCGCCGTAGCTCCCCGGAGGCTCGAGGACGGAAAGCGCGAGCGGGTCGGCTCGTACGACCAGGGGGAGCGAGCCGATCGCCGCCCGGAGGTCGAGGAGTCCGCCGTCCAGGTGGCCGAACCCGTTCGGGACGTCGGCGAGGACCCCGAAAACGTCGCCGCGGACCACCTCCCGACGGACCCAATCGAGATCGATGCCCCCCGACTTGGGATCGGTGGGGATCCCGGCGACGGTCAGACCCGGCCCGGTCGCGTAGTTCTCGAGGACGCTCCGCTCTTCCCACGGGAGGCTGGTCGGGACCAGGAACCGTCGCCCATCCTGCTGCCGGCGGCACAGGAGCATCGCCTCCCCCGACGCCGTCGCTCCGTCGTAGAGCGACGCGTTCGCCACGTCCATCCCCGTGAGCTCGACCCAGAGGCTCTGGAACTCGAAGAGCGCCTGGAGCATCCCTTGGCTCGCCTCGGGCTGGTAGGGCGTGTAGGAGGTGTAGAACTCGCTCCGTTGGAGGATCGAGTCCACCGCGGCCGGGAGGTAGCGCGTCGCGACCCGCCCGCCGAGGAAGTTGGCGAACTTCGAGTACGGCCGGTTCCGCTCGAGGATCTTGTCGATGGCGCGGGCGGCCTCCGCCTCCGTGTGCGACGCCCCGATGCCCATGCGGCCGACCCGCGCCTTGCGCGGTACGTCGGCGAAGAGCTCGTCGGCGTTCGCGAGGCCGAGGCTCGCCAGCATCTCGGCTTCCTCCTTCTCGGTGTCCGGGATCCAGCGAACCACGCGTGCGCCCCCGAGGTCGCGCGATCGCGGCCCTCCCTAAAGCCGTGTCGTCGGGCGCCGCTCCCCCGCGAGCGCCGGAGCCTCGCCGGGCCCTCCGCAACCGTTAGGGGCTCGGTCGGACCTGGCGGACGCATGCCGCGCTCTCGAACGCCCGTCCGTCCCCGCGCCGGGGCGGGGCGGATCCCGCCCCCGCCTCCGCCGTCGGTCGAGATCCTCGACATCGCCTTTCGGCGCGCCTCCCTCGCCAATCCGCACGGGCGCACCAAACCCGAACGGGACCGCCGACGGGCCCACCTCAAGATCGTCCGCAGCGGCGCCACCGTGACCCGGCAGCTCCAATCGATCCTCCGATCGTTCGAGCGACCGCCGTTGGGCGACCTCGACCTCTCGCTCGTGCGCACCCGGTTCGGCGAGGGGATCTTCGAGCGCTCGATGCAGCGGGTCCGGCGGGCGATCGAGCGGATCCGGGGATTGCAACGGGAGAGCGAACGGACCCTCGCGCGGGCGGAAGGGTTCGAGCAGTACGGCGAAGAGATCCGACGGTTCTACGGCCGGCTCTCCAGCCACGTCCGGGAGGTCGACCCCGACCTCGTGCGTCTCGCGGAGGTCCGTCGGTTCCTCCGGCAGCGGCCCCGGCTCGACCCGGCCGTCCCGACCGTCGCGATCGCGGGGTTCCCGAACGTGGGCAAATCCGCGCTCGTCGCGGCCCTCTCGACCGCCCGGCCGCGGGTCGCCGACTTCCCCTTCACGACGCTCGCCATCGAGGTCGGCCACGCCGACCTCGGGTTCGACCGATGGCAGATCCTCGATACCCCCGGGGTCCTCGGTCGCACGGGGAAGGCGAACCCCGCCGAGGCCGAAGCGGAGACGGCCGTCCGGCGGGGAGCGACGATCGTGCTCTTCGTCATCGACCCGAGCGGGGAGAGCGGCTACACCGTCGAAGAGCAGGAGGCGTTGCTCGACCGCTGGCGCCGGGAGCTGCCGGGCCGTCCGTTCCTCGTCACCGAATCGAAGGCGGACCTCCACGAGCGTCGGGTCGGCGGACGACTTCGTACCTCGATCCGCACGGGAGAGGGGATCGATGCCCTGCGCGCCGCGCTCGCCGAGCTCACGCCGCCCCCGCCCGCCCCCGCGCCGGAGCCCGACTCGGTGGCGTTGTCGGAGGACGAGCGATCCGAGGAGCGGATGGGGCGTCGGAGCCGGCCCCGGGCGCGCGCGCCCGCCGATTAGACGGTGTACATCCGCCCCGTCTCGGGCAGGACGACCTCGCTGAACTGCGCGATCTCGTCCCGGAGCGGCTCCCGGTTGTCCCCGTGCATGAGGACCACCGTCTTCGCCCGCGTGCGGCGCGCGAGCTTCACGAGCTCCGAGTGGGAGGCGTGGGCCGAGAAGTCGAACTTCATGACCTCGCAGACGGGCTTGATCAAGGTCCCGTCGACGTCGAGCGTCCCTTCTTCGAGCAACCGGCGACCGTTCGACCCCTCCACCTGATAGCCGGTCAGGAAGATCGAGGAGTTCGCATCCGTATACAGTTCGCCGATGTAGAAGAGCGCTGGTCCGCCGTCGAGCATCCCCCCGGTCGTGACGATCACCTCCCCTTCGCGCAGGGCCTTGCGTCGATCGCCCTGGCTCTCGATGATGTGGACCCGGTCCATCGCGTGGCGGAACTTCGCCGGATGGGCGAGCGTGTCGGGAGCGCTGTCGTAGATCCGGTTCACGGCGCGGGCCATCCCGTCCAGGTACGTCTCAAAGCCCGCGGAGGCGAGCGAGAGGAGGACCTCCTGGGCGCGACCGACCGCGAACGCCGGAACGATCGCGCGGCCCCCGCGCTCGATCGTCTCCCGGATCTTGTCGCGGAAGCGTCGTTCGGTCTCCGCGCGGTCGGGGTGCTCCCGACCCGCGTACGTCGACTCCATCACGAGGACGTCGCACTCCACGGGCTCGGCTCCGGCGACCAGGTGCGTGGCGTGCGTCTGGAGATCTCCGGTGAAGAGAAGGTCCTTCTCCCCGCGGTAGAGGTACATCGACGCCCCCGGGATGTGCCCCGCGGGGGTCAGCTCCACCTCGAGCCCGCGGTGCCGGAAGGTGGCGTGCTTCTCCAGGACCGTCGTGCGGGCGTGCATCCCGCGGATATCGTTGGGTTCGAACGGAGGCAGGTAGCCCTCCAGTTTCGCGATCTTGAGCGCGTCGCGGGTCAGGAGATCGGCGACGGCGAGCGTCACGGGGGTCATGACGATCCGCGCTTTCGGCAGCCGGCTCAAGATCGGGATCATCCCCGAATGGTCCAGGTGGGCGTGCGAGAGGAAGACCGCGTCCAGATTCGTCGGGGCCGGTCGGGGGTAGGACGGGGGGTCCGTCGGGGTCATCCCGTAGTCGAAGAGCAGCGTGCGACCGTGGTCCCGGACGACGAGGCCGAGCGATCCGATCTCCGACGCCCCGCCGAGGAACTGCAGATCCATCGGCGCGCGGAGCGGGGGTCCCGATTTAAGCTCACGTGCGGGCGGGGCCGCTCCGCCGGCAAAGGCCTCTTTAGCCCCGTTCGGCTCGGCGGGGTGTGCGCGGCACCGGCCCCGCCGACCTCGAGATCCTCTTTCGGATCAACGCCGCCGTGCACGCCGCGGTGCGCGAAGCGTCGAGCTCCCCGCGGCGCGCCGACGTCGTGGCGATGGGCGCCTCGGGCTCGCCGACGGAGCAGATCGATCGGGTCGCCGAGCGGACGATCCTCGAGCGCCTGGAGGTCGAGGGGGTCGATTGGGACCTCGTGAGCGAGGAGGCGGGGCTCGTCCGGCGCGGCGGCGGGCTCTCGCTGGTCGTCGATCCGATCGACGGGACCCACAACGCCCTTCACGGGCTCCCGTTCTCTTCGATCTCGCTCGCGCTCGGGCACGGGACGCTGGAGGGGATCGAGATCGGGGTCGTCCACGATCTCGCCCGCGGCACGACGTATTGGGCCCGGCGGGGCGGAGGCGCGTTCCGCGACGGGTGCCCGATCCACGTCCGCCCGTGGGCGTCGGCCTCCGACATCGTCTACGCGAGCCTGGGGCGCCATACGGACGACCGGGTGATCGCGCGCGCTCGCCGCTCCCGTCGCATTCGCTCGCTCGGCTGCGCGTCGCTCGAGATCACCAAGGTCGCGGAGGGGTCGGGGGACGCCTACCTCTTCGAGAACCGGCCCGCGAGCCGCAATCTGCGGGCGACCGATATCGCCGCGGGCTACCGCATCCTGCTCGAAGCCGGGGGCGGCCTCTGCGACGCCGAGGGCCGGTCGATCGACGCCTTCCCGCTCGGGGTCGACCGGCGCACGAGCGTGCTCGCCTACGGCGACCCCGCGCACAAGGCAGCGTTGCTCGCGGAGGCGCCCCCGTGAAGTTCGGGCTGGTCGTCAACCCCCGCAAGCCGTCCTCCTGGAGCGTCGCGCGGAATGCGGCGCGCTACCTGGCGGACCACGGGAGCCTCGAGATCGCCGACTCCGCGCCTCCCGAAGCCGAGCTCCCGGGCCCCCGGGTCCCGTTGCCCGAGATCCGCGCGGACGTCGTCGTGGCGATCGGAGGCGACGGCACGTTCCTCTCCGTCCTGCAGCAGAACTCCGCCCCGCTCTTCGCCCTGAACGCCGGTACCGTCGGCGTGCTCGCGGAGATCGACGCCCGCGACTACGCGAACGTCGACGCGGCGCTCCATCGGCTGGTCGAAGGGCTCTACTTCGTCGAGGACCGGATGAAGCTCGCGGTGCGCTCCGGCCCCGCGCTCGCGCCCGACGCGACCAACGAGGTCGTGGTGCACGGGGCCCGGGCGGCGAAGATGGGGACCTTCGAGATCGCCCTCGACGGCCGGCCGCTCGGCCGGATCCGCGCCGACGGCGTCATCCTCGCGACCGCGAACGGCTCGACGGGCTACGCCCTCAGCGCCCTCGGCCCGGTGGTGGAGCCGAGCGTCGACGCGATCGTCCTGGTCGCCATCGCGCCGTTCCGCGCCGCGTCGCGCGCTCTCGTGCTCGACCCGCTGCACACGATCAGCGTCCGTCCGCTCGCGCCGGCGTCGCCGACCGTCGTCGTGATCGACGGGCAAGAAGAGCGACCGCTCGACGTCGGCGAGACGATCCTCGTCTACCGCTCCCCCCGACGTGCCCGCTTCGTCCGCTTCGGGACCCCGCACCTCGTCCGGCTCGAGGGGAAGGGGATCTTGCCGTGGTCGGAGGTCGGGTCGCTCGGGGGCGACGAGGACGAAGAACGTGCCGGTCTTCCGCCGTGAGCGCCGGCGCCCCGGCACGGAGCGGGCGCGCCTCGGGAGCCCGCCGCGAGCGATCACGCGCCACGTCCTCGAGAGCGCGCTCGCGAGCGCCCGCAGCGCCTACCCGAACGAGTTCGGCGGGGTCCTCCGGGCCGACCCGCCGGGCGTGATC
>JAJZMW010000166.1 GCA_021848165.1 Thermoplasmata archaeon | reverse complement strand
CAGAGACTGACCTCGCAGCAGCGGTCGATCTCGCAGATGCGTCCGAACGTCACGGACGGGGCGGGTGAGATGTATCGCTGAGCCGATGTCGACCGCGGGTCCTCACGACGTCGGCGTGCCGGTCGGCCCCCGGACGACGTTGCGGGGGTTCCGCCCGGGGGACCTCGAGACGATTATGGAGATCGTCGCCGAGGCGCTCCGCGAACGGTACGAGCCGGGACTCTACGCGACCCTGAGCGCCGACTGGCCCGACGGGTTCCTGGTCGCGGTCGACGACGCCGACCGCCCGATCGGATTCCTCCTGGGGGTCCACCAGGTGGCGGGGGAGGGCCGGGTCCTGATGTTCGCCGTCGATCGTCGCGCGCGTCGGGAGGGGGTCGGGACCGAGCTGATGCGGACGTTCCTCGACCGGTGCCGGGCGCGGGGCCTGCGTCGGGCGACCCTCGAGGTGCGGGTCGGGAACGCCGCGGCGCTGCGCCTCTACGCCCGCTTCCGCTTCTCGGTCGTCGACCTCCTGCGGGGCTACTACTCCGACGGGGAGAACGGCTACCAGATGGCCCGGGACCTCAACTGAGCGCCCGCCGCGCGGAGCGCCAGCGCTAAAACCGCCCCGGCGCCTCGTGGCGTCGATGCCCGACCGCTGGCCGACCGCTGCGGAGCTGATGAGCCGGGACCCGATCACGATCGCGCACACCGCGCCGTTGAGCGAGGCCCTCGGGTTGATGCGCTCCCGCGAGATCCACGAGATCCCGGTGCTGCGCGGGGGGCGCTACGTGGGCCTCCTGACGTTCGAGTCGATCGCCCGCCGGGCGAGCCTGCCGCTCTCGACGAAGGCGGAACACCTCCTGATCCTCCCCCCGGTCCTGCCCCCGCAGATGCTCTACCCCGAGATCGCGGAGCAGCTCCTCGCCTCGGGGATCCGCGGGGCGCCGGTCGTCGACCGCCGCGGCGAGCTCCTGGGGGTCGTCAGCCGGACCGACCTGCTCAAGGCGCTCCCGGCGTCGGTCCTCCACGGGACGACGACGGTCGACGAGATCGCCCGGTCGATCACGCTCACCATGAAGGAGACCGATCCCGTCCGCACGCTCCTCGCCCGCATCCGGCAGCTCGAGGAGCACCCGCTGCCCGTCGTCGACGCCCGGGGGCGGCTCACCGGGGCCGTCGGGATCGCCGACCTCGGCCGGATCCTCTGGCGCCCCGTCGTCGGCGGGAAGCGCGACGCCGCCCGGCCCGGCTCCGCCGGCGATGTCGAGATCCGCACGATCATGCACAGCCCCGCGGTGACCGTCCCCCGCGGAACGGCGATCGCCGAGGCGTCCCGCCGGATGCTGCGAGAGCGCATCTCGAGCGTCTTCGTCATCGGCCCCGACGGCAAGCCCGAGTCGATCGTGCGCCAGACCGACCTGCTCGGCCTCGCGATCGCGCACGGCGCCCGGGACACCGCGGCGCTCGGCGACGTCTACGTCGAGGTCACCGGCCTGCGCGGTGCGAGCGACCCGGCCGTCCTCACCGAGATCGACCGGGCGGTGGCGAAGGGTCTGCGTCGGGTCGCCCGCTACGCGAAGCCGCTCCTGCTGAACCTCCACTTCGCGCCGCACGCGAACCACCGGACCGGGGACGTCTCGATCGAGGCGCGGCTCCACACGAACCACGGGATCTTCTACGCCTCGACCGGCGGGTGGAACTTCCTCAGCGGCACGACCGACCTCATGGACGAACTCCTCGGCCAGGTCCGGCGCCGACACGAGGAGGCACGACGGCCCCGCCGCGGGCGCCGCCCGAGCGCCGGGATCTCCGACGAGGAGACCGTCTCCGCGGATTCGGAGCTCGAGCAGCGCCTGCGCCGCGCGACGGATCCGGGGGCCCCGGACTAGGGCGCGGAAACCGAGGGGCGAGAGCATGCTCGGGAACCCCCGCGACCCCCGCCAGATGCAGCGGATGATGCGCCAGCTCGGTCTCACGACCGAACCGGTCGACGGCGTCGAGGAGGTCATCGTGCGGACCCGCGACAAGGAGCACGTCTTCGAGCGCCCCGAGGTCACGATCCTCTCCGTGCAAGGGACCCGGACCTACCAGGTCGTCGGGACCCCGACGATCCGCCCGCGGGGCGCCGGCGGGGCCGCGGCAGCCCCCTCTTCCCCGGCCGCTCCGTCGACCGCGAGCGGGCCTCCCGAAGAGGACATCGAGCTCGTGATGGGCCAGGCGAACGTCTCCCGCGAAGAGGCGATCGAGGCTCTCTTCGTCAGCCACGGCGCCCCGGCGGAGGCGATCCTCCACCTCCTCACGCGCCGAGGCCCGGGGTGAGCGCCGCCCCGCCCGGCACGATCGTGCGGGAGTGCGTCGAGGGGTACCTCTACTCGGCGCCGCCGCTGCGCCTGTGGATCTTCCGCCGGACCGCGGCGCGCGGCGGAGGCTGGACGCCGATCACCGGAAAGGTCGAGCCGACCGACGCGGACTACCGGGCGGCGCTCGTGCGGGAGGTCCGGGAGGAGACCGGCCTCTCCGTTTCGGGCCGGATCGTTCCGCTCGACTGGCAGGTCCCGTTCGACGCGCCGAACGGCGAGGGGACCTGGCGGCTGCACGCCTTCGCGGTCGAGACGCCGCGCGGCTGGACCCCGACGCTGAGCGCGGAGCACGACGCGAGCGAGCTCGTGACCCCGGAGGTCGCGGTCGGCCGGCTCTTCTATCCCGACAATCGGGAGGCGGTCCAACGGGTCGTCGAACGGCTCGTCCCGCTGCTCCCGCCGGGATCGACGCGCGCCCCGCAGGTCTTCCGCGAGGTCGGGCCCGAGCTCTTCGCGGCGATCCGCGCCGATCGACCCCGCCGGCTCGCGCTGCAGGTCCCGGCCGGCCTCGTCCGCAACGCCCACGACCTCGCGGCGGAGATCCGCACGGCGACGGGCGTCGAGGTCTTCCTCGCCGGGCGGGCCTGCTTCGGGGCGTGCGACGGACCGCTCCCGGACGAGGTCCCCGGGGCCGACGCAGCGGTGGTCCTCGGCCACGCCCCGATCCCGAACATGGTCCCGACCGTCCCGAGCTACTTCGTGGAGATGCGCCACCCCGGGGGCGACCCGGTCCGATTGGCGGAGATCGTCCGCGCCGCCGGGCTTCCGCGACGTCTCGGGATCGTCGCCTCGATCCAGCACCTCGATCTCGTCGAGCCCCTCCAGCGGGCCCTCGCCGCGGTCGGCCTCGAAGCCCGCGTGGGCTCCGGGGATCGGCGCCTCGCCTACGCGTCGCAGGCGCTCGGGTGCAACTACACGGGGGCGGAGTCGATCCGGGAGGCGGTCGACGCGTTCCTCTTCCTCGGGACCGGCCAGTTCCACCCGATCGGCCTCGCCTACGCGACCGATCGACCCGTGCACGCCCTCGACCCGCTCCGGGCGACGCTCGAGCCCCCGATCGATCGGGGCGCGCTCGTCCGCCGTCGCCAGTTGCTCGTCGCGAGCCTGCGGGACGCGACGCGATGGGGGATCCTCGTCTCGACGTTCGCCGGGCAGAACCGGACCGCGACCGCGCTCGCGCTGCAGAACCGGGCCCGGCGACGGGGGTGGGAGGCCGAGATCCTCACGTTCTCCCGGATCGATCCGCGGGATCTCGAGGGGCGGGCGTTCGACGCCTACGTGAACACCGCGTGCCCGCGGATCGCGCTGGACGATAGCGCCCTCTACCCGAAGCCGCTGCTCACCCCGCCCGAGTTCCTGATGGCGCTCGGGGAGCTCCCCCTCGAGCCGTACCGGTTCGACACGTACCACTAACGAGCGCGCCCGGCCTCCGCGAGGAAGGCGCGGTGCAGGCGCGGGTCGCCGGTCAGCTCCGGATGGAACGTCAGCCCCCAGACCCGGCCGGCGCGGACCCCCACGACCTCCTCGCCCCGGAACGCGATCGGCTCCGCGCCCGGCCCGACCGCGAGGATCCGCGGGGACCGGACGAACGCCCCCGGGAACCGGGGAGGGCGCAGGAGGTCGATCCGCACGGGCGCCTCGAACGACTCTCGCTGGCGGCCGAAGTCGTTGCGCCGGACCCGCACGTCAAGGATCCCGAGCGGCCGGGGGTCCCGGCCCCCGGGGCTCGGCTCGATCTCGCGCGCGAGAAGGATGAGGCCGGCGCACGTCGCGAGGACGGCGAGGCCGCCCTCCACCGCCCGAAGGAGCGGCGCGCGCAATCCGGTCCGATCGAGGAGGTCGGCGATCGTCGTCGACTCCCCCCCCGGCAGGAGGAGCGCCTCGAGCCCCACGAGGTCCGACGGGCCCCGCACGGTCCGCACGCCGGGCGGGGCCGCCCAGGCGGCGACGGCGCGGGCGTGCTCGGGGACGTCGCCCTGCAGGGCGAGGACGCCGATCGCCACCGGACGCATCTACGCCGTCCGGTGCAGCTCCTCGACGATCGCCTTCGCCCGGTCGAAGCGGATCGCCTTGTCGCGGAGGAGGCGATCGACCACGCGGTCGACCTCCGCGGGCTTCGCCCCGGCGCTGACGGCGAGGTTGCGCGCGTGGAGCTCCATGTGCCCCCGCTGGATCCCCTCGGTCGCGAGGGCCCGCAGGGCGCCGAAGTTCTGGGCGAGGCCGACGGAGGCGATCACCTCCGCGAGCTCCTTCGCGGACCGGACCCCGAGGAGCTTGACGTTCGCCTTGGCGGTCGGGTGGACCGCCGTCGCGCCGCCGATGAGCCCGACCGGCATCGGCAGCTCGATCGACCCCACGAGATCGCCGCGCGCGTCCTGCTCGTACGTCGTCAGGGGCTTGAGGACGTGGCCGAGCGGCGCGGTGAACGCCGAGTAGGAGTGCGCCCCGGACTCGATCGCCCGGAAGTCGTTGCCCGTGGCGATCACCACGGCGGAGATGCCGTTCATGATCCCCTTGTTGTGGGTCGCGCAGCGGAACGGGTCCGCGACCGCGAACCGGTACGCCTCGAGGATCGCGCGGACGACCTCGGGCCCGGTCGCCTGCTCGGTCGCGAGCGCCGCCGCGGGGAACGTCGCGCGGGCCCGCACGAGCCGGTGGACGGCGAGGTTCGAGATGATCCGGAGCCGGAAGCGGCCGCCGGTGATCCGGGCGAACTCCGGTCCCAGCGCCTCGCACATCGTGTTGACCGCGTTCATCCCGCCCGCGTCGCGGGCGTCGACGAGGAGGTGGACGACGAGCATCGTCCCGCTCGGCGCCTCCAGGATCCGGACCTCGAGGTCGCGGGCGCCGCCGCCGAACTTGACGAGCACGGGGTCGAGCGCGTTCGCCGCGGCGAGCAGCCGGTCCCGCTCCGCGAGGAGGCGTTGGCGCGCGGCGGCCGGGTCGGGGACGTCGAGGAGCTGCACCTGCCCGATCATCACCGGCGGCGTGGAGCTCGCGTGGAACCCCCCCGCCCCGCGGGCGACCTTGGCGGAGTTCGAGGCGGCGGCGACCACGCTCGGCTCTTCGAGCGCCATCGGGACGAGGTAGTCGACCTCGTTGACCCGGAAGTGCGTGGCGACGCCGAGCGGGAGCGGGAAGACGCCGATGACGTTCTCGATCATCCGGTCGATCGTCCCGGGGTCGATGCCGGGCGGGAACTCGTAGCTCGCCAGCTCGGCGTCGCTGAGCCCGCCCCAGGCGGCCACGGTCGCTCGGCGCTCGGCGATGCTCTTGCGGTAGAACCCGGAGATCTCGCTCGATCGTTCGGTCATGGATCCGTCTGCTCCGAAGGAGGAGCTGGGAGGGCGGGAGGCTCGGAGCGGCGCGCCACCACGACCTTGGCGGGGCGCAGGAGGCCGCCGGAGCATCGGTATCCCTGTTGGACGACCTCGACCACGGTCCCTTCGGGTCGCCCCTCCCCGGCGGCGGTCTCGGCGACGGCCTCCTCGTCCTCCGGGGCGAACGGCGCCCCGACGGTCGCGACGGGCCGGACCGATTCGCGTTGGAAGAACTTCTGCCACTCCGCTTCGAGAAGATCGAACCCGCGCGCGAGCTCCGCCGCCCCCTCGGGGATCGAGCGGCGCGCGTGGCCGAACGCCTCGTAGAGCGGGATCAGCTCGCGGAGGAGCTCCGCTTGGGCGCGCCGGGCCCCGAGCTCCTTCTCGCGCTCGCTCCGCTTGCGGAAGTTGTCGAAGTCGGCGAGCAGGTAGCGGTAGCGGATCGCCCAGTCCTCCTCGGGTCGGGCCTCGGTCGGCCGGGCGCGAGCCTCCGGGGGCGGGCTCTCCGTCCGGTCGGCCGGGGGGACCGGTCCGCTCGTCCCTCCCTCCTCCATCGCGCCGGCGCACGAGGGGCGGTTATAAGCCGTTTCTCGCCCCCCGAATCCGGCTTTCGACAATTGACGAACTCCGCCTCCGCAGAGTCCGCTGGACGCGGCTCCCGGAGCCCCCCGCGCGCCCGCGTCGGATGGCCCGGGATCGCCCGTTCGGGAGGGGCGAGAAACGGGGGTGGAACGACCCCCCATTTCTCTCGCGCGCATACCGTTATAACGCATTTCCGGCTCGTGAATTCGCTGGGGTTTCCCGGCGATAGAACCCATGAATCCTCAGGGCGCGGCGGTCGCGAAGTACGACGCGAGTTCGATCCAGGTCCTCGAGGGCCTGAGCGCCGTCCGCAAGCGCCCGGGGATGTACATCGGCTCGACCGATGCCCGCGGTCTCCACCACCTGGTCACGGAGGTCGTCGACAACTCGATCGACGAGGTCCTCGCCGGTGTCTGCACCGACATCGAGGTCGTGCTCGGCCGGGACGGCACGTGCACGGTGTCGGACAACGGGCGCGGGATCCCGGTCGAGGAGCACCCGCGCTTCCACAAGTCGTCGCTCGAGATCGTGATGACGGTCCTCCACGCCGGATCCAAGTTCGAGAAGGGGGCCTACAAGGTCTCGGGTGGCCTGCACGGGGTCGGCGTCCACGTCGTCAACGCCCTGTCCGAGTGGACCGAGGTACGGGTCCGCCGGGGCGGCCACGTGCACTTCCAGCGCTACGAGCGCGGGGTGCCGGTCGCGCCGGTGCAGCAGCTCGAGGCGGCCGAGGGGACCGGGACACAGACCCGCTTCCTCCCGGACCGGGAGATCTTCGAGACGGTCGTGTTCGACCGGGCGACGATCGAGCGCCGCCTCAAGGAGCTCTCCTTCCTCAATCCGCAGGTCACGATCCGCTTCCGCGACGAGCGGGACGGGACGGACACGACGTTCCACCACGCCGGGGGCCTCGTCGAGTTCGTCACCGATCTCAACGGGGCGACGAACGTGCTCTTCAGCCCCCCGATCTCGCTGCACGCGAAGCGCGACACCACCGACATCGAGCTCGCCCTCCAGTACAACGACGGCTACAACGACACGACGCTCGCCTTCGTCAACAACATCAACACGATCGACGGCGGCACCCACGTCGTCGGCCTCCGCGCGGCGCTGACGCGGACGCTCAACGACTACGCGAAGGGCCACGGCCTGATCAAGTCCGACAAGGAGTCGCTCTCGGGCGACGACGTCCGGGAGGGACTGAGCTGCGTC
>JAJZMW010000088.1 GCA_021848165.1 Thermoplasmata archaeon | reverse complement strand
CTCCTCGACCGCGAAGGCTCCTGGCCGCTGCGCTCCCGCTCCGCGGAGGGACCCCGGCCCCGCCAGAAGACCCTCGAGCAGGTCCTCGCCCCTCCCGGCCACGGGCGGCGCGCCGCGTCGTCGACCGCGTAACGTAACCTACTACTCACGTAGTATGTACTGGAGATCGCCCCGCCGATTACCTACTATGCATGTAGTAGGATCGGCGCGCCGGTCGCGGCGGGGGCTCCCGTCGATCGGCCGTAAACCTACTACGTATGTCGTAGGTCAACCACGGCCCCCCGGGCGAGCGCGGCTCAGGTTCGATCGGGTCTAGCCGGAGTAGTAGGCGGCGTCGTACGGCTCGGGCTTGAGCCCGCGGCGCTGCCGGATCTCCGCGACGACCTTCGGCTGCAGCTCGGAGGGGAGCGGCTCGAAGCCCATCGACTCGGTCGCCCAGAGGACCTTCCCTGCGGTCGCGCTGCGGATGTCGCTCGCGAAGCCGAACATCTCGGCGACCGGGACCTTCGCCACGATCGTCTGCAGGTCCCCGACGCTTGTCATGTCGAGGATCTCGCCGCGGCGGCGCTGGAGCTCGCGCGTCGCCCCCGCGAGGATGTCCTGCGGCACGTTAACGGTGACCTTCTGGAGCGGCTCGAGCAACTGACGGTCCCCGAGGACCATGGCGCCGTACATCCCCGACCGGGCGGCCGGGATCGTCTGCGCGGGACCGCGGTGGATCGAATCCTCGTGGAGCTTCGCGTCGACCAGACGGACCTTGAGGCCGTAGACCCGCTCGTTGGCGAGCGGTCCGCGCCCCATCGCCTCCTTGAAGGCGTCGACGATCAGGTCCATCGTTTCGTTGAGGTACTGGATCCCCTTCGTGACGTCGAGGAGCATGTTCGTCCCCTCGACGGCGATGAGCCCCCGGCCCTCGTCGCGCGAGAGGCCGAGCCCGTCCATCTTCGAGACGAGGGTCTTGAGGTCCTTGAACGACTTGCCCTGCGGGATCTCGCCGTCGCGGATCGCGCGGACGATCCCTTCGGGCAGCGTCTCGACCTCGAAGTAGAAGCGGTTGTGCTTGTTCGGCGACTTCCCCTCGAAGGGGCCCCCCGGGTGTTGGACGGTCTCCCGGTAGACGACGATCGGCTTGGACGCCTCGATCTCGACCTTGTAGTCGTTGACGATCCGGTACTGCGTGATCTCGAGGTGCAGCTCGCCCATCCCCGAGAGGAGGTGCTCGCCGGTCTCCTGGTTGATCTCGACGCGGAGGCTCGCGTCCTCCTTGCCGACCTTCCGCATGACCTCGATCAGCTTCGGGAGGTCGCTCATGTGCTTCGGTTCGATCGCCACGGTGACGACCGGCTCGGAGACGTGCCGGA
Source organism: Thermoplasmata archaeon (assembly GCA_021848165.1). Lineage (GTDB taxonomy): Archaea > Thermoplasmatota > Thermoplasmata > Lutacidiplasmatales > UBA184 > Lutacidiplasma. The sequence goes on along the minus strand of JAJZMW010000088.1, from coordinate 6,182 downwards.
TCTCCTCGAAGGGGACCATGTCGGGGATCGTCGACATCGTCGTCCCGGCGAAGGCGTCGGAGAGGCCGATGATCGCCGCGATGTTCCCCGCGGTGACCTCTTCCACCATGAGGCGCTCCGGACCCATGAACAACGAGACGTGCTGGACCCGGTTCTTCGCCTTCGTGCCGGCGACGTAGAGCTCCATCCCCTTCTGCAGCTTGCCGCTGAAGAGGCGGCCCGTCGCGATCTCCCCGGCGTTCGGGTCCATCGTGATGTCGGTGACCATGAACGACGTCGGGCCGTTCGTCTCGGTCGCCGACATCGCCGCGCCGATCGGGCTGGACGGCTCGCCCTTCCAGATGTTCGGAATGCGGTACTTTTGGGCGACGCGCGGGCTCGGGAGGTGGCGCACGACCATGTCGAAGATGACGTCGTTGATGCGGGCCTTCTGCGCGATCTCGCGCGCGCGCCCGGAGCTGACGTACTCGACGATGTCGGGGAACTTGATCCCGGTCCGCAGCATGTAGGGGACGCTGATCGCCCAGTTCTCGTAGCCGGAGCCGAAGGCGACCGACCCGTCGCGCGGATCGACGCTCCACTCGTCGACGAACTCCTCGGGGGCCATCCGGCGGATGAGCTCGTTGACCTCGGAGATGATCTCGGTGAACCGCTTCTGGAACGACTCCGGGGTGAGCTTGAGCTCCTTGATGGCGCGGTCGACCTTGTTGATGAAGAGGACCGGCTTGACCTTCTCGCGCAGCGCTTGCCGAAGCACTGTCTCGGTCTGGGCCATGACCCCCTCGACGGCGCAGACGACGACGATCGCGCCGTCGACCGCGCGCATCGCGCGCGTGACGTCCCCGCCGAAATCGACGTGCCCCGGGGTGTCGATGAGGTTGATGAGATACTGCTGGTTCTCGAACTCGTGGACGATCGTCACGTCGGCGTTGTTGATCGTGAGGAGGCGCGCCTGCTCCTGCTCGTCGAAGTTGAGGAACAGCTGCTTGCCCGCGAGCTCGTTCGAGATCATCCCCGCGGCGGCGAGCAGGTTGTCGCTGAGCGTCGTCTTGCCGTGATGGATGTGGGCGACGATCCCGATGTTGCGGATCTGGTCGACGTTCCGCATCATGTCGGGGATCGCCTTCGCCAGTTCGGCTCGGATGTGCGTCATCGCGGTACCCTTCCTTCCCTGCGGCGACCCTATTAGGCTAACGCGCTAGCGCGCCGACTGCGCGACCCGCTCGGCCTCTTCCTTGCGGGCGACCGCGAAGCTCGTCAGGTCGCCCTTCGCCGCCAGCGCGATCTCGTTCGCGAGGCAGCTCTCGATCGACTTGGTCGACTTGTGGCTCGCCTGGATGGCGCCCGCGGCGAGGTTGCGGATCGCGACGCTGACGCGGCGCGACGGAGCCGAATCGACCGCCCGGGGGACCGAGATCCCGCCGAACTGGAGCCGCGTCACCTCTTCGCGGGGGGCGGCGTTCTCGATGGCATCGATCAGGAGCTGGAGCGGGTTCTTCTTCTCGCGTTGGGCGAGCTCGTCGAACGCCTTGCGGACCGCCGCGAGCGCCTTCGCTTTCTTGCCGGTGAACCGGCCCCCCTTCATGAGGTGGTTCGCGAGCCGCTCGACGACGTGCATGTGGGTCTTCTGGAACGGCCGTCCGGAGAGCTTCCCCTCCGTGTGCGGGGCGTAGACGGGGTGGAGGTAGAGGTACGGGCCGAGCCCCGGGTCGTGGACCTCGAGGCCCTCGAACGAGTACTTCCCGAACAACGGGGGGATCGGGAACGGCGGGGGCGGGGGCGGTGGCGGGCGCTGGATGATCGGCCCCTCGGTCTCGTCCGGGGCGGGGGCGAGCGGATGCCGGGGCGCGGCGGGTACGGCGGCGGGGGTGTCGCTCATCGTTGCGGTTTCTCCTTGCGTCCGCGGACGAGCTCGTCGAGCGAGACGCCGTTGACCTGGATCACCTTGTACCGGACGCCGGGGATGTCCCCGTAGGACCGCCCCATGCGGCCCCCGATCCCCTCGACCAGGACCTCGTCGTGCTCGTCGATGAACCCGATCGCTCCATCGCCGACCGCGAAGGCGGTGATCTGGCGGCCGTTCTTGATGAGCTGGACCTTGACGCACTTGCGGATGGCGGAGTTCGGCTGCTTCGCCTCGACCCCGACCTTCTCGATCACGATCCCCCGGGCCTGCGGCGCGCCCTCGAGCGGGTCGGAGCGTTCCTTGAGGTGGAGCGTCCGCCGCTTGTAGTACCGGTCCGACCAGCGTCGCCGCTGGCGGAGGCCCTGCAGTTTCCCTGCCGTGTTGAGACCGGACGGAGGCATAGTGTCGAGAGTGGGGTCGTGCCACTGGGCACCACTATTTAACCATACCCCGCGTTTTGGCGCCGGTCTATCGGTGGAGCGAGAACCGACGCCTCCGGGCGGCCCTCCGACGGGCGAGTGGCGGTCGCTGTCGGCCGCGATCCGCTCCTGTCGCCGCTGCCCGCTCGGGTCGGTGCGGACCCACGCGGTCACCTACCGCGGGGGACGGGCTCCCTGGATCGTCTTCGTCGGGGAGGCGCCCGGGGTCGAGGAGGATCGGGCGGGGCTCCCGTTCGTCGGTCGCGCCGGCGCGATCTTGGATCGGGCGATCGAGCGGGTCGGGCTCGGCCCCGCCGACTTCGGGATCGTCAACGTCCTCAAATGCCGGCCCCCGGCCAACCGGTTCGATCCCCGGGCCGCGCGCACCTGCCGCCCGTACCTCGACCGCCAGCTCGATCTGCTCCGCCCGGAACGTCTCGTGACGCTCGGGCGGTTCGCCCTGCAGGCGCTTCGACCCGGGGCGCTCCCGATCCTCCGCGCGGCGGGGAGCCCCTTGCCGGGGGAGGGCCGCCCCGTCTTCCCGTTGATCCATCCCGCGGCGACCCTCCGCGCGCGCCGCTTCGCCGACCGTTGGGAGCGGGACGTCGGCGCCCTCGCCGGCTGGCTCGCCGATCGCCCTCGGCAAACCCCTTAACTCGAGGGCGGCTCCGACCCGTCGGTGGAGACGTTCGAGCTGTTCGTTCTCGAAACGACGTACAAGGCGCTCGGGAACGACGTCGTGGTCGAGCTCTACGGGCGCACGCGGGGCGGGGAGCCGCTCGTGGCGCGGTACTACGGGTTCCGACCGTACTTCGTTCTCGTCGAGCCGACCGACGACGAGCTCCAGCGCTTGCGCGCCGACCCCCAGATCGTCGAGCTCACCCCCGAGCGGACCTGGCTCGCCGGCCAGGAGCGTCCGTCGATGCGGGTCACCCTGCACCTCCCGTGGCTCGTGCCGGAGTACCGGGACCGCTACCGTCGGCCCGGGGAGTTCCCGAACGTCATCGCCTGCGACATCCCGTTCGTCCACCGGTTCCTCTACGACAAGCACCTCGGCCTGTGCGTCGCCTTCGACGCGGAGGAGGAGGCGGCCGAGCTCCGCCCCCAGTACACGGTCGGCCGCGTCGTCCGCATCGTGGAGGCGCCCGGGACGGAGATCCGGCGGATCGAGCCGTTCCGTCCGGCGTTGCGCGTGCTGAGCTTCGACATCGAGAACGCGATCAAGGAGCGGACGATCTACACGATCTGCGGGGTCGCGGTGGGCGGGGGGCGGCCTCGCGCGACGTTCCGTCTCCACGGCGACGAACGGACGATCCTCACCGGCCTGGCCGCCGCGATCGTCGAGGACGATCCGGACGTGATCACGGGCTACAACATCGGCGGCTACGATTTCCCCCTGCTCGTGGAGCGCGCCGAAGCGCTCGGCCTCCCGCCGCCCGGCCTTGCGCTCGGCCGCGACCGGAGCGCGCCGCGGGACAGCGGCGACCGGCTCTGGCGGGTCACCGGACGCGTCGTCGCCGACGCCTGGTGGTGGGTCCATCGGGAACTCAAACCGAAGCAGGAGAGCCTCCAGTTCGTGGCCCGGACCTTGCTCGGGGACCAGAAGCTCGACGTCGATCGGCGCGCGATCGAGCAGGAGTGGGCGAAGAACCCCCAACGGGTCATGGAGTACTGCGAGCACGACGCCGACCTCGCGCTGCGGGTCCTCGAGCGACTGCGGATCGTGGACCGGGGGGCCGACCTCGCCACGGTCGCCCACCTTCCCCTCGAGGAGGGGCTCAACGGTCGGACCTCCCAGTACATCGACGCCCTCCTCATCCCGCGGGCCGACTCGGAGCGCGTCGGGGTCCCCCCCACGCACCGCCTCCGGCGGGAGGCGGCGATCGAGGGCGGGTACGTCCACGCCATCCGGCCCGGGATCTACCCTTGGGTCGCCGTTCTCGACTTCAAGTCGATGTACCCGTCGATCATCATCTCGCGGAACATCTGCTTCACGACCCTCGCTCCGGACGGCGCGAACGTGAGCCCGTCGGGGGCCCGCTTCGTCGCCCCCGAGGTCCGTCGCGGGATCATCCCCGAGATCCTGCGCGAGCTTCTCGCCGAGCGCGACCGCCTGCGGACCAAGGCGCGCGAGGCGACGGCCCCCGAGACCCGCGCCTACTACGACGGCCTGCAGAACGCCGTCAAGGTCCTGATGAACTCCTTCTACGGCGTCCTCGCCTCGAGCTTCTACCGCTTCACCGACAAAGCGATCGGCTCGGCGATCACCGCCTACGCCCGCGAGGCGATCACCTCGATCATCCGGGCGCTCGAAGCCGACGGGCTGGAGGTCGTCTACTCGGACACCGACAGCGTCTTCGTCCGGTCGCCGGACCCGACCCTCGAGGGGACCCGGATCTTCGGGGAATCGATCGCGAAGCGGTTCTCGCGGGAGAACGTCACCTTCGAGTTCCAGTCCGTCTATCGGTCGTTCTTCAGCCACGGGGCGAAGAAGCGCTACGTCGGCCGGCAGGCCTGGCCGAAGGACGAGGTCGTCGTCCGGGGCTACGAGACGCGCCGGACCGATGCCTTCGACTTCCAGTCGCAAGCGCTCCTCGAGGTCTTCGATCTCGTGCTCGCGGGGGACATCGAGGGCCTCAAGCGACGGGCGACCGAGCTCGTCCAGCAGGTCCTCGACCACCAGGTCCCGACGGCGCAGCTCGTCATCGCCCGCTCCGTGCGCGCCGAGGAGGAGTACAACGAGTCGACGCGGGAGTCGCTCCCGTTCCTGCGCGTCTTCCGCCAGCTCAAGGAGGAAGGGTACGACGTCATCCCCGGCATGAAGGTCGCCTGGGTCGTGACGAACTCGCGCCGGAGCCCGCAAGAGGTCGAGCCGTGGGTCGATGGTCGTCCGTTCCTCAAGGAGCCGGATTACGCCTACTACGCCGACCGGGTCGCCCAGACGCTCGCGCGGGTCACGGAGGTCTTCGGGTGGGACGCGACCGCCCTGCTCAAGGGGACCCGCTCGACGCAGCGCACGTTGGTCGACGCGCCGGCCTCGTCGGACCCGCCCTCGTCCGGGCCGTCGATCTCGGTCGATTCGCCGCTCGCCGACCTCGCGGGCTCGCGCAAGAAGCGCACGCAGGTCCGCTTCACTCCGTGAGGGCGGGGGGGCTCGCGTCGGCCCCGGGCAACCGCCGCTGCCCTTCGAGCGCCAGGAACGCTCCCGCGATCGCGATCGGGATCCCGAGGGCGCCGAGCGCCGTCGGGACGAGACCGAGCGCGACGAACGAGAAGAGGAGCGTGAACGCGGGGATCAACGACATCCACATCGCCGTCGCGACGAGGTTGCCCCGCGCGGCCGCCACGAAGTAGAGGTACGGCGCGAGGAAGAACGTCGAGATCCCCAGGACCGCCAGCAGACCGATCGCCACGGGGTTCTCGGTGACGAGCCCGGCGGCTCCTCCCGGAAGCACGGGGGCGACCGCGGCGATCAGGAGGCTGGCGCCGAGGTAGGCGTGCGCGTTGAGGGCGGCCATCGGCTGCCGGCGGGAGGCGCGCGCGACCGACAGGAAGTACAGGCCGATCGAGAGGGGAAGCGCCGGCAGGATCACGAGCGCCCACCCCGAGACCGCGACGAGCGATGCGCCGGCGACGATCGTCAGGCTCCCGCCGACGAGGCACGCCAATACCCCGCCGAGGAACCACGGGCTCCGGCCGAGCGGGCGATCCTCGCCGAAGAGGACCATCAAAAGGAGCGGGACCATGATGACGTCCCCGAGCAAGGCGAGGAGCGAGGAGTCGATCGGGCCCGCCGTGTACGTGGCGGCGAGGGTCGCGAGCTGCATCACCGCCACGAGCCCGATCCGGGCCCACGC
>JAJZMW010000030.1 GCA_021848165.1 Thermoplasmata archaeon | reverse complement strand
TGCCCGAGCCGAACGGGACCTACCAAAATGCCGTCCGCAGCACCGTGTCGCGGGTCCGGGCCCCCCCCGGGGAGTTCGTCGTGCAGGGGGCGAACGTGACGGTGCCCATCGTGTTCGCGCCGGTCCTGTTCGCCCTCAGTTTCGAGGCCACCGGTCTGCCGAACGGTACGACCTGGTGGGTGAACCTCACGGCGAACCAGTCGACGCGGTCGGACGGATCGTCGGCGAACTTCCTCGAGATCAATGGGACGTACTCCTACCAGATCAGCGGGCCGGGCTACGCGCCATCCCCGGCGCACGGACTGGTCGTCGTCAACGGGGCCCCGGTCACCGTCGCGATCTCGTTCACGCCCGTCCGCTACTTGCTCACGGTCACCGAGTCGGGACTGCCGGCGACCGGCACGCCGCCGTGGTCCCTGACGATCGACGACCAGACGCTGGCCTCCAGCGGGCCGACGATCACCACGAACCTGACCAATGGAAGTTACCCCTTCCACGTCTCCGCTCCGGGGTATCAGCCGACCCCGGCCTCGGGAGAGGTCTCGGTCCGAGGCGCCCCGGCGAGCCTCGCGATCTCGTTCAGCACCGTCGTCTACACGGTGACATTCGTCGAGCAGGGGCTCCCGTCCGCGGGGGCCGGGGGTTGGTCGGTCAACGTCTCCGGGCAGGCCACGTACACCTCTTCGACGCCCGAGCTCGCCGTGGTCCTCGCGAACGGATCCTACACCTTCACGGCGGCCTCGGCGAATCCGCTCTACACCGCGCTCGGTGGCTCGTTGGATGTCCAAGGACAAGCGGTTGAGGTCACCGTGATGTTCGAGGCGCCCCCCGCGCAGTATGCGGCGTACTTCAACGAGAGCGGTCTCGCGACCGGCCTCCCCTGGCAGGTCACCGTCGGGGGCAACGTGTTCGCCTCCGTTCAGGCGTCGATCGTAGTGGACCTGACGAACGGGACGTACAACTTCTCGGTCTCGGCCGTCCTCGGATATCTCGTCGGCCCCTCGCACGGGGAGTTGATCATCCAAGGCGCCTCGACCGGGATCCCCGTCCTCTTCACGCCCGAAGCGTCGCTCGCCCTCTCGGTGACGCCCTCCGTGGCGTTGGTCACCCTGAACGGAGCTCCGCTCCCGGGCGACGGCGGCACCTATGCGCTCACGCTGCCGGCAGGGCCGTACTACGTCAACGCGACTCTCCCCGGCTACACCTCCTACTCCGACCTCGTCGTGCTGGTGCCGGGCCAGAGCGTCGTGCTGTCGATCGTCTTGACCGCGATCCCGCAGTTCGGCACGCTCACGGGAACGATCTCGCCGTCGAACGCGATCCTCCTCGTCGACGGGCACGCGATCCCGGTGCAGGGCGGCGTGTTCGATCAGAGCCTCGTCCCCGGCAGCTACTTCCTCTCCGCGATGGCGAGCGGGTACGCGGCGACGGTCGTTCGGGCGAACATCACGAGCGGCGAGACGACCGTCGTGAACCTCTCGCTCCAGGCGCAGGTGACGGTGACGCTCTCGGGCACGGTCCGCCCGGCGAACGCCTCCGTGCTCGTGGACGGGATCCAAGCGTACGTGAACTCGACCGGCTTCTACCAGGTCTACACGGAGCCGGGCGTCCACACCCTCTCCGTCTGGGCCCTCGGGTATTTCGCCGAGTCCGAGACCCTCAACCTCACCACGAGCCGTCAGATCAACGTCGTCCTGACCCCGACGCCCGCGGTGACCTCCGAACAGCGGAGCGGCAACACGAGCGCCTCGGGCTACAACGTGACCATCACGACGGTCGAGAACGGCGCCGGGTCCGTGTCGATCAACTTCACGGCGTCGGCGAACGGCACGCTGGTCGTTACGATCCCCTACTCCGACATCGCGAACTCGACGATCGCAGAGGTTCTGGCGAGCCGAGTGTACATCGACGGCACCCAGTACGCCAACTTCACGATCGCGATCAGCTCCGACTACACGGTGATTCTGACCGTGCGGGGGCTCGCCGCAGGGGATCCTCAGCTCTACTGGGCCGCCGCCACCAACGCGACTCCTCCGCCTCCCCCGCCCCCCCCGCCCGGAGGAACCACGTCCGCGCCCGGTTCGCCGTGGCTGCTCGTCGAGTACCTGCTGATCGGGCTGGGCGTCGCGGCAGCGATCACCGGAGCGGGACTGCTCTATCGGCGGCGCGGGCGGGCCCCTCGGAGCCCCCGGTGAGGCCTCCCCCGGGACGGGGGAACGGCCCGACGGTCGCGGGACGCCATGCGCTCCCGGGGTCGCCCGCGCCGGGTGCCGGGGGCCGGCGTGCGAGCCGCCGCACGCCGTAGCGAGGCGCCCGTGATGCGGCGGAGCCGGGGCGCCCGGGTCGACGTCCTCCGGTGCATCGTCCTCGCGGGCGTCATGCTTGTGGCGGCGCTGGCGATCGCTCCGGCCGCGGGGCCGAACTCGGCCCCCTCCCCGTCGACGGCGCGGGGTGCCGGGGGAACCGGGGGAGGAGTCTCGGTCGTCCCGTTGAACCTCACCCTCGCGAGCTCCTCCTTCCCGCTCTCTCCCGACTTCTGGGGAGCGACCGTCTCTCCCCGCGCGTTCCTGCTGCCGAACGAGGCGCAGATCCTCGAAGCGGCCCACGTCCGGACCTTGGTATGGCCGGGGGCCGGCGCCGGCGAGGAGTACGACCCCTTCAACAACACGCTCGTGACGGTCGCGAACGGGACGCTCACCTGGGAGAACGCCTCTACCAGCGAAACGCAGTTCGCGGCGTTGTGCGCGGCGATCCAGTGCACGGCGATCCTGCAGGTCCCCGGCGAGATCGACAACCCCGCGCTCGCCGCCCAGGTGGTCAACTACACGGAACGGGCGCTCGGGCTCCACCCGTCCTCTTGGGAGATCGGGAACGAGCCCGAGTACTGGAACCACTGGAGGGCCCCCTGGGCCCGATGGTCGGCGTCTCCGACGAGCCCCCCGACGCCGCTGCAGTATGCCTTCGAGGTGAAGAACTACACCCGGGCGATGCAGCGCGTCGACCCCACGCTGCGGGTGATCGGGCTCCCCGGCACCGGGCGACCCCACGCCGGGCTCAGCCTTTCCGACTGGATCAACGCCACGATCGCGGTGAATGGCCCGAACCTCTCGGGGATCGCGTTCCACAGCTACCCGGGCGGGATCGCCTCACCGACGACGGCGACGCTGGTGAACTTCTATGCGAGCCTGAACTCGAGCGCCGGGATCCCGGACCGGGTGGCGAACGCCCGCGCGACCATCTCGCAGGACCTCGCCGCGCGGTGCCCGACGTGCGCGCCGGTGCCGGTGTTCGTCACGGAGATTGGGAGCGCGCTCGCCCATGGCTCCTACGGCCCGTACAGCGTCGGGTACGCGGGGGCGCTCGCCATCAGCGCGATGCTCACGCAGGCGATGAGCGAGAACGTGACCAACGTCGACCTGTTCGCGTCGGTGATGAACACCTCGAACTCGTGGTTTGACTTTCAGCACAACGTGCGGCCCGCCTACACCGCGTACTCCGACCTTCTGAGCCACCTCGGCCCGATCGTCTACCCGGGCGCCTGGACGAGCCCGGCTCCAGGGTACGGAGGCGGCCCGACATCGCTGCTCTCCGACGTCTTCGCGATCGCCACCGTCGATCCCGCGGACCACCTTCGGACCGATCTGCTGGTGATCAACCTCAATCTCACCACCCGCGTCGAGTTCGCCCCGTCGTTGCCCGGGATCGAGAGCCCGGTGCCGACCGAGGTCTCGCAGTGGGTCGGGACGCTCGCGCCGGGCGCTTCGCCGACCGGGGAGGTCGTCGATCCGCTCACCCCGGCCCCCGTCGACTCCTACTTCCCGACGGGGATGCCGGCGACGTGGGAGCTCCCGGCCCAGGGGATCGCCCTCTTCGAAGCGTACCCGCAGGGGGGTGCGCCGCTGACGCTGCCCGTTGCGGGACTCCCGAACGGGACCCGATGGTTCGTCGCGAGCGGACCGCACGTCACCACGTCGACGGGGCCGACAATGACCCTCTTCGAGCCGATGGGAAGCGCCGCGGTCACCCCGGTCGCGATCCCGGCGCCGGCCGATGGCAACGTCTCCCGGCTCCGCCTGGCGGCGAGCGCGCCCGCGCCGATCTCGGTCAACGGTCCGGCGACCGTCGGGATCGACTACCGGCCCCAGTGGTTCCTCAACCTCTCGTCGGACGATCCCGCACGCGGGTCGGTCACGCCCAGTTCGGGCTGGTGGTTCGCCGGCGCGCCGCTCCCCGTCACGGCGGTCGCGGCCCCGGGGTTCTCCTTCACCCATTGGGTCGGCTTCGGTTCGGGGAGCCGCAACGCGTCGACCGCCACGATCGAAGTCTGGGCGAACAGCTCGCTGCGGGAGGCGGCCTTCTTCGCGCCGGCGGTCCCGGTCCGGTTCGTCGCCGTCGGCCTCCCGAACGGCACGACCTGGTCGGTCACGATCCTCGGACTTCGCGAGAGCGCGTCGAACGGTACGATCACATTCCCGGAGATCAACCGCACCGTCGGCTACTCCGTGGAGGGTCCGTCGTCGTACCGGGAGACGCCCCAGAACGGCTCCGTGCGGATCCAAGGGGTACCGCTCGACGTGCCGATCGTCTTCACGCCCGTGTGGCACGCTCCCCCCGTGTACGCCGTCACGTTCGTGGAGACAGGGCTCCCCGGAGGGACCGCGTGGTCGGTCACCGTGCGGGGCGTGGTCATCGTCTCGGCGCGGCCGACGATCGTGGTCCCGGAGGCGAACGGCAGCTTTGGCTACGTCGTCGGCGCGGTCCCGGGGTTCCGGAGCTCGCCGGTGAGCGATGGGTTCGTCGTGCAGGGGGGCCCGCTGACGCTTCCGATCTCCTTCTCCCCTCCGCGGCAGACGTACCCGGTCACCTGGCACGCGCAGGGGCTCTGGCAGGGGACCGCCTGGTGGGTCGCTCTGGACGGGACGCGGTACGCGGCGAACTCGTCGACGCTCGCGATCAATCTCTCGGTGGGGCCGCATCTCTACACCGCGGGGAGTCCGGCCGGATTCTGGCCCGCGCCGGGGTCGGGGCAGGTCGTGGTCACGACCGGAGGGTTCGACGTGGTGCTTTCGTTCTCCCAGGTCCTCTATCCGGTCCTCCTGACGGAGCACGGACTCCCGAGCGGCTCGGCCTGGGGGATCCGGTTTGGATCGGTGCATCAGGAGGCGATCCGGTCGAGCATCGCCCTCGCCCAGCCGAACGGATCCTACTCCTTCGACATCAGCGCGCCGTCCGGATACTTCCCGGCCCCCTCCCACGGCAACCTCACCGTCCTCGCAGGGCCGGTCGAGATCGTGGTAGAGTTCCTGCCGGGCCATGCGATCGTTCCCCCTGTCTGGATGCTGGGGGGAGAGGCGCTCGGAGCCGCGGCGATGATGGCGGCCGGAGCCTATATCGTGCGGTTCGCCGTCCGGGCCCGTCGGGCGCGCTCGGCGAAGTCGGAGGCCCCTCCCACCGGGCCGGCCTGACGACCCGCGGCGTTCCCCGGGGTCGGGCGTGTCGTTCGCGAGCGCGTGGCAGCAGGTCGGACCGTTCCTCGCGCGCGCCGGCCTCCCGATCGGGGCGATGGTCGTCGGCGTCGCCGCGGCGGCGCTCGGCTACCTCGCCTTCGCCTGGCTCTCCCGGCAGGCCGCGCTCGCCCGCCCCCCGCCGTTCCCGTTCCGACGGGTCCCATCGTCCACGGCGACCCACCTGGGTCGCACCGACGCGGCGGTGGTCGAACCGGTCCGGATGTCGACCCGGGAGGGGACGGAGGTCGTCTGGATCGCGGGCCCGGGACCGCAACCCCCGCATCCCGTCCCGCGGGCCCGGGGGTACATGCTCGCGCTCCTGCTCGCCTTCGTCGGGACCGCGATCGCGCTCCTGGCCACCTACGGCCGCCTCTTCGGGGCGTACGACTTCGCGGTCGGCTGGGTCGGGACGTTCCTCTACTGGCCGCTGCCGTGGCCGGGGGTTTACGCGGTGAGCCGCGTGGTGCTCGTCGTGCCGGATTTCATCTTCCCGATGTACCTCGCGGCGTTCGCGGGGTTCGCGGTCGCGAGCGGCCTGCTCCGACCCGGGTCGGGCCACTCGGCCCGCCGCCGCGGGCTCGCCCTGGCGGCGTTGCTCGGCTACGTCGCGGCGGAGTTCGTTCTTGACGCCCTCTTCTTCACCGTGCCGGGGGCGACGCTGCGCAACCTCGCGCTGCTGGTGCGGAGCCTGGTCGGTGGGCTGTTCCTCGCGCTCTTCCTCTTCACGACGTTCTACCTCCCTCCGGCGGTACGCCGGACCGAGCGGCGCTACCATCGGCCCGGGGCGCGGGCGCGGTTCGTCGCCGTCGCCGGAGTCTCGGTGGTGCTCCCCGCGGCGGCGCTCCTCGCGGCGAACGACTATCTCGGGCTCCAGCCGCTGTTGTTCGGCGTCACCCTCCTCCTCCTGCTGCCGCTCGCCGCCCTGGTGACGTTCGGGGGGATCGGCCAGTGGCTCTTCCATCGGCGCCGGATCGCCCGGCCCCCTCCGAGCGTGGCGGAGTACCATCCGTCGGTGTCGGTGCTCGTCCCGGCGTACAACGAGGAGGAGTGGATCGAGGAGGCGATCGGAGCGGCCGACCGGGCGAGCCGGCGGTATCCCGGCCGCGTCGAGATCATCGTCGCGAACGACGGATCGACCGACCGGACCCAGGAGCGAGCGCTCCGGGCGATCACCGGGCTCCAGCACGCGCGCGGGATCCTCCTCGACCTGCGCCATGGCGGCAAATCCCACGCCCTCAACAGCGCCCTCGCGATCGCCTCGGGAGAGATCGTCCTCCGGTGCGACGGCGACACCGCCGTCTCCGACGTCACCGGCTTCGCGACGATCGTTCCGCACTTCGCCGACCCCCAGGTCGGCGGGGTCCAGGGCGCCGTCCATCCCCGGCAGCGCGACGGGTGGACGCGCAAGCTCCGGGGCCTCGAGATCTCCTGGAACCACTACTTCCTCCGCCCCGCCGGCATCGCCACCGAGTCGGCGGAGGTCCTCGATGGGCTCTTCTCGGCGTTCCGCCGGCAGGAGCTGATCGACGCCGGCGGTTGGGTCGCGTGGAACGGGGAGGACTCGGAGATCTCGATCCGGCTCCAGCGGATGGGCTTCGAGATCCGGATCGAGTTCGGTGCGGTCGCGTACGAGGATGTGCCACCGGACTACCATGCCCTCCGCAAGCAGCGCGTGCGATGGGGGCGCGGGATCCTGATGGCGAACGGGCGCCACTACCCGGCCCTCCTCGGCGAGAACGTTGACGCGGGAGGGTGGGGGGTCTTCTTCTGGCTCCTGATGTTCGTGCACTCGGGGGTGCGCAGCTTGACGTACGTCTTCCTCCTCCTGCTGATCGCCATCCTGGGCGTCCCCGCGCTGCTGGACGCCGCCGTACTGCTGCTCGTCGGCCTCGGGCTTCGCGCGGTCCCCTTGGCGGTCGGACTCGTGCGGATGCGCCGCGCCGACCTCCTCCCGTGGATCCCGCTCTACCCGGTCTTCTCCCTGCTCAAGCAGACGTATCGCTACGAAGCGTTCGGGACGATCGGGCCCCACGCCGCGCCGGAGTTCTCATGAGAGGCCCCATCGGGGGCGGGCCGTGGCCCGGCCGCACCGGGGAGCGATGAGCGTCCCGCGGAGAACGATCGCCATCGCCATCGCGCTCGCTCTGCTCCTCGCGGGGGGGATCACCGTCGTCGCGTGGGCGTCGTCCCCGGCGCCGTCCTCCCCCGCCGTCCCAAGCGTCAATGCGACGCTCGACGTGAACGGGACGGCC
>JAJZMW010000113.1 GCA_021848165.1 Thermoplasmata archaeon | reverse complement strand
GCCTCGCGCTGGTCCACCTCTCGGACCGGGCGGTCGCCGCCCTCCACCCGGGGAGCTTCTACCTCGATCTCGCGGCGCACCTCGCCGCGCTCGAGAAGAACGACACGCCGTGGACCCCCGCGGTCCCGCTCTTTCTCGCGCTGCGGGAGGCGCTCCTCCTGCTGCGCGAGGAAGGGCTGGCGGCGCGGCTCGAGCGGACGCACCGGCTCGCCGTCGCCTGTCGCGCGGCGGTGGCGGCGCTCGGCCTCGAGCTCTTCCCCGACCCGCGGTTCGCCTCGGACACCGTCACGGCGATCCAGAACCCGCCCGGGATGGACGACGCCCGGGTGCGCAAAGCCCTCGAGCGGGAGTACCACATCCTCGTCCAAGGGGGGCAGGGAGCTCTGACCGGGAAGATCTTCCGGATCGGCCACATGGGGATCGCGGACTGGCCGGACCTCCTCGTCACCTTCGCCGCCCTCGAGCGGATCCTGGCGAAGGCCGGCCGCCGGCGCGAGCCGGCGGCGTCGCTCCGGGCGATCGTCGACGAGATGCCGTAGGCGCCCGGCCCCGCGCTAGATATCGACGATCAGGCGCGCGCGCCCCCGCGCGAGGTCGACCTGGGCGGCGTGCAGGGTGACCGCCTTCACCTCGACGCGCGACGGATGCCGATCCGGATCGAAGATCTCGCCCCGCACGCTGGCGAGGAGGGCGGTCGGCGGCTCGCCGACGAGCCGCACCGAGATCGTCCGGGCCAGGAAGCCATCGGTCTGCTGGAGGCCGAGAAGCTCGTTGAGGAACGTCACCGCGAGCGCCGTCGGATCCTCCCCCGAGGCGCTGACGGCCCGCTCGAGGCGCGGGCGGACGCTCCGAAGATCGGTGAGGACGGCGAAGAGAGAGAGCCCGAGCGCCTCAAAGAGCTCGCGCGGGCTCGCTCCGGCAGCCCAGACCCCCATGTCGGCGGTGGTCGGGAAGCTCCCCCACCGTCGGCGGGGCCGGGACCGGGGCCGGGCCATCGGGCGGGGAGCCCTCCAACGGGTTTAAGGGTTGGACGGCTCCGGAACGGCGTGCGCGCGACCCTCGTGATCCCGACCCTGAACGAAGCGGGGTCGATCGGGCACGTCCTCGCCACGTTCCGGGCGAGCGCGGAGGAGGCGAACCGGACGCTCTTCGCCGGGGCGCCGATCGACTGGGAGCTCCTCGTCGTCGACGGGCGCTCGACCGACGCGACCGTCGCGCGGGCCGAGGCGGCCGGGGCCCGCGTCCTTCTCGAGCCGCGCCCCGGCTACGGCCGCGCCTATCGCACCGGGTTCGCGGCCGCCACGGGGGAGGTCATCGCGACCGCGGACGGCGACGCAACGTATCCGGTCGAGATCCTCCCGTCGCTCGTGCACCGCCTTCTCGCGGAGGAGGTCGACTTCCTCACCGGCAACCGGCTCGCCTACCTCGACCGCCGCGCGATGACGACGGAGCACCGCATCGGCAACCGGGTCCTCAACGTCGTGCTCGGGATCGCCTACCACCGGTACGTCGCCCGGCTCCCGGACCGGACCTTGCACGACAGCCAGAGCGGGATGTGGGTCTTCCGCCGGGCCCTCCTCGAGAAGATCCGGCTCACGCAGGACGGGATGCCGATGAGCGAGGAGATCAAGATCGAGTCGATGGTCCACGGCTTTCGCCTCCGGGAGGTGCCGATCCATTACGGAGAGCGGTGGGGGGCCCCGAAGCTCTCGAGCTGGCGCGACGGCCAGCGGAACCTGCGGTTCCTGCTCGCGAAGCGGATCCAGCTCGAGAGCGAGCTGCGAGCGATGCGTCGCTCGTCCGGAGGATGAGCCGGGCGGCTCACTGGGTCTTGCCGGAACGCTCGCGCGACTTCACGCGCAGCCCCTTGTAGCCGCACTTGCGGCACCGGACCGCCTTCGGCGGGTTCCGGGCGGAGCAGTTCATGCAGATCTTCTTGTCGAGAAGACGGTGCACGGCCTCGGGGAACGGCATCGACGCGTCGCGGAGCGCATCCCCGTATAACGTCTGCGTCCTGCGGGCGCCCCGTCAGTCGAGGGGGCCGAGGGGGCCGGTCGTGTCGGGCGGCCCCGCCGGCGTCGCGAGCTGCCGGATCGTCCCCAGGAGCTCGTCGAAGCGGATCGGCAAGCGGACCACGAAGAGCTGGCCGTGGCTCCGCAGCATCGGATCGCGCCCGCCGACGAGGACGAGCGGCCGGTCGCCGTAGGACCCCTCCTGCCAGGCCCGCGTCGTCTCGGAGGCGTACGCGTTCGAGACGGCGACCAGCACCCCCTCCGCCTCCTTCGGGCGGGTCAGTACGTGCTGGGCGGACCGGGCGTCGGGGACCGGGATCACGCGGTACCCCTCCGCCTCGAGCAGGCCCGCGAGCGAGGTGGCCAGGCTCGGGGTCTCGGCGACGAGAACGATCGGTCGAAGCGCCACGTACCCGGGGGGTCGACCACCGCCCATAAGCGCCGGGTCGAGCCGGATTGACCTCGGGGTCCGGCGGCGAACGTTTAGGGGCGAACGCCCCTGAGGCGCCCGGCCGAGGCGACTCGATGGATCCCTCCGTGGAGACGCTGGCGTTCCGGACCCCGCTCGGCTTCGCCCTCCTCGACCCGCAAGGACGGGTGACCTGGCACAACGCCCGCGCGAGCGAGATGCTCGGGGCCGACGCGCTCGCGATCGGCGCCCCCCTCGCGAAGCTGCCCGGCGTTCGGGACGACGAGCTCCGCGACGTCCTCGCGGGGAGGCAAGCGCTCCCGGTCGTCCGCCGGCGAGGGACCTCCGCGCGCGCCGGGGGCCCGGCCGTCGACTACGATCTGCGGCGGTACTCGGAGGGGGCCTCGGCCGGTTGGGTCCTCACGCTGACGCCGCACCTGAGCGGGGACGACGAGGCCCGGGCCGGGATCTTCTACGAATCGTTCCTCACGAGCACGAACGCGATGGAGGTCACCGATCGCCACGGCGTCCTCCTCGACGTGAACCCGGCGTTCGAGCGGATCTACGGCTACTCCCGCGCCGAATGCATCGGGCGGCGGCCGAACATGGTCCGGAGCCGCCACACGCGCCCCGAGGTCTACGACAGGATGTGGGCGGACCTGCTCGACCCCGCGAAGGGCCACTGGTCCGGCGAGGTGATGAACCGGGATCGTCGGGGCCACGAGCGGCCGGTCCTGCTCACGATCACCGCGGTGAAGAACGCGGAGGGCGAGACGACGCACTACG
Organism: Thermoplasmata archaeon; assembly: GCA_021848165.1. GTDB lineage: Archaea > Thermoplasmatota > Thermoplasmata > Lutacidiplasmatales > UBA184 > Lutacidiplasma. The sequence continues at coordinate 4,648 of JAJZMW010000113.1, read as the reverse complement.
TCGGGGTCGCGGTGGATCTCTCCGAGCGACGGAAGTGGGAGCAGAGCCTCGCCCACCCGGATCGGCTCGCGTCGATCGGGCAGCTCGCCGCGGGGGTCGCCCACGAGATCAACACGCCGCTCGCGAACGTGATGCTCGTGACCGAGAGCATCCGCCGTCGCGCCACCGATCCGTGGATGCGGAGCCGGCTGGACACGATCACGTCGCAGGTCGAGAACGCGGCCAAGATCGTGCGGGGCCTCCTCGACTTCGCCCGCCGCTCCGAGCCGACGTTCGTCCCGCTCGATGCCGGTGAGGTCGTCCGGGACTCCATCGGCTTCCTGCAAGGCAAGCGGTCGCCGGACGTGGAGATCGTCGAGCGGATCGCCGACGAACCGCTCCCCATCCTCGGCGATCGGGGGCAGCTGATCCAGGTGGTCACGAACCTGATCAACAACGCCTACGACGCGATCGGGGAGGCGGGGGGCCGGATCGAGATCCGGGTGGAGGGTGACGGTCGTGACGCCGTGATCACCGTCGCCGACTCGGGCCCCGGGATCCCTCCCGAGGCGCTGCCCCACCTGTTCGAACCGTTCTTCACGACCAAGCCCGAAGGGAAGGGGACGGGGCTCGGCCTCGCGATCTGCCACGGGATCCTGATGACCCATCACGGCACGATCCGCGCGACGAACGGGCCGGAGGGCGGGGCGGTCTTCGAGGTCCGCCTGCCCGTGCGGGTCGCCCGACCCGCCGGCCCGAGCGCCCCGACCGAGCGCAACTCCTAAGACCTCCGCGCCCGGTTCCGGGCTCGTGCGGCTCTTGGTGGTCGACGACGCCGCCGTCTTCCGCGAGGAGCTCTCGGACCTGCTCGGCGCGGACGGACACGAGGTCACCACGAGCCCGTCCGTTCTCAAGGCGCTCGAGGAGCTCGAGCAGCGCGACTACGACCTCGTCTTCACCGACCTCAAGATGCCCCGCCGCAGCGGCCTCGAGCTCCTCAAGGAGGTCCGCGCCCGCTGGCCCCAGACCCTCGTCGTGATGATCACGGGGTTCGCGACGGTCGAGACCGCCGTCGAGGCGATGAAGGTCGGCGCGTTCGACTACGTCCGCAAGCCGTTCCAGATCGAGCAGGTCCACCAGGTCCTGGCGCTCGCCGCGAAGCAGCTTGAGTTCCGCCCGCCGTCAAGCCATCGCTCCGAGGTGAGGCGCCTCCTTCGCACCTGGACGGAAGGTCCGGGGGCCCGCGCGGTCCTCCACCTCTCGCCCCGCTCCGAGCCGGCGAGCGAGGGGGTCACGAGCGTCGTCGCCAACTACGCGGAGCCGTCCGCGATCCGCAATGAGGTCCGAGCGTTCGTCGAACGCCATCCCCGCTCCGCCGTGATCCTCGAGGAGGCCGACCGCCTCCTGCCGCACCACCGGCGGTCGGACATCTACCAGATGCTCGAGGAGATCTCGGCGTCGATGCGCGACCACGGGCCGTTCGTCCTCACGTTCGATCCCGCGAAGGCGACCGGCGCCGACGCCCGGCATCTGATCGCCTGCGTCGTGTCGAGCGACACCCGCGTGACGCTCGAAGCGCTCGCGAACCCGATGCGGCGGGCGATCCTGGAGCGCGCCGCCCACGGCCCGATCTCGTTCAGCGAGGCGATGCGCGCCGCCGAGCTCGACGATTCGCCGAAGCTCGCCTTCCACCTCAAGCGGCTCGTCGAGGACGACCTCCTGACCCACGATGGGGATCGCTACCACGTCACGCCGCGGGGCAGCGAGGCGATGCGCCTGATCGCCCAGATGGACACCGCTCTCCCCTCATCCCCCGAGAGCAACGCGGCGATCGCGATCCGCGGGAGTTAGGTCCCTTGCGCCCCGGCTCCGGCGGCGCGGTCCGACCCACGGCACGCCCGCGGTCTCGCCAGGAACGGCCGGGCCCCCGGACGACTGGAGGCGGTCGCCCGAGAGCTCTCGTGGATCCGGCGCGTGGACGGACCCGACGCTTCCGTCCGAGGACCGCCCGACCGATCCCCCGGACCGAGCTCCGGCCCGCGCGGGAGAGAGAGGCGACCCCGCCCCGAGGGGGTGAGATAGGGATATCGAGGTCCGGGGGCGGTACCTCTCCGATGCGGTCCCCCCCCGAGGGCCCGGCCTCGGTCGTCCGGGCCCGCCGCTCGATCGAGTCGGCGCTCGGTCTCCCGCCTCGCGACCCCGACGGCCCGGCCCGGAACGACGGCGCCTGGTCGGAGAAGGCCGGGATCTTCGTGACGCTCAAGACGTATCCCGACGACGAGCTCCGGGGGTGCGTCGGCTTCCCGCGCCCGATCCTCCCGCGGGGCGAGGCGATCGATCGGGCCGCGCGGGCGGCGGCGCTCGAGGACCCGCGGTTCCCTCCGATCGTCCCCGACGAGCTCGCGCGGACGATCGTCGAGGTCTCCTGGCTCACCGCCCCCGAGCGGCTCGGCGACGGGGCGAGCGCGGGCGGGTCGCTCGCGCGCGCGGTCGTCGTCGGGCGCGATGGACTGATCGTCTCCGCCCCGGGGACGAGCGGGCTGTTGCTCCCGCAGGTCGCCGTCGAGCAGCGGTGGGATGCCGAGCGGTTCCTCGCCGCGACGTGCGAGAAGGCCGGGCTTTCGCCCGGCGCTTGGCGGCGGCCCGGGGTGCGCGTGGAGCGCTTCGCGGCGTGGGTCTTCGCCGAGCCGGCGCCGGGCGCTCCCGCGCGGGCGGTGCCGGGATCGGCGTCGGGGGACGAGGGGCCGCGCGTCGCACGCGAGCGCTGAATCGAGCGCCGTCGATCTCCCACGCCCGGGTCTCGGGCCCCTCCGGGGCGCTCCCCGACCGGATCTCGAGCGGATCGGCGAGCAGTTCGCGCGCGAGGAGCTCGCGCCGAGCGTTCAGCGCGTCGAGCAACGTCCCGTCGGCGGCGAGGAGGAGATCGATCGGGTCGGTGAAGGCGAGCCCCATTTCCTTGCGGCGCTGCTGCAGGCGTCGGAGGACCTCGCGGACCATCCCCTCCTCGAGGAGCTCCGGTGTCGGCGCGCGCGGGAGGGCGGCGACGACCTGCGCCCCCTCGCCCCGGACGACCCAGTCCGCTTCGGGGAACTCCGCCGCGCGGAACTCTCGCTCCCGCCGCACGGAGCGGACGTTGAGCTCGCTCGCGAGCAGCTCCATCCCCTCCGGTCCGAGCGCCGCGATCGGGGCCGACGGCGCGCCGAACAGGACGATCTCGGTCAGCGGGATCCGGGAGCGGAGCCCGGCGCGCTGCCGGAGCTCGCGGCCGATCTCGACGATCCCCCGCAGCTCCGCCATCCCGCCCTCGACCTCCGGGTCGGGCGTTCCGGTCGCGGTCGGCCAGGAGCCCAAGTGCACGGAGGTCTCCGCCGACGCCCACGGGCGGTCGGAGAGCTCTTGCGCGACCCACTCGGCGGTGAACGGGACGAACGGGGCGGCGAGGCGCGCGAGCTCGGAGAGGACGTAGCCGAGGGTTTCGTGCGCTTCGCGCCGCGCTTCGGTCCCCCAATCCGACCAGAACCGCGGCCGGGATCGGCGCAGGTACCAGGTCGAGAGATCGTCGATCATCGCCCGGAGCGCGAGCGCCCCGGGGCGCGGGTCGAAGCTCTCGAGCGACGCTTCGATCTCCGCCCGGACGGTCGCGAGGCGGCTCACCGCCCATCGGTCGAGGAGCGCCCGCGTCCGCGGGGGGTCCCGATGCGAAGGGAGACCGTCGGCCCGCGCGTTCTGGACGTAGAAGGCCACGACGTTGGTCCACAGGCCGAGGGTGCGGGCGGCGGCGGCCCGCATCTCCTCTTCCTTCATGCGCAGGCCCCCCGTGAAGTCGTTCGTCAGGCTGTACCAGCGCACCGCGTCCCCCCCGAGGCGAGCGAGGAGCCCGACCGGTTCGACGACGTTCCCCTTCGACTTGCTCATCTTCTTGCCGACGTCGTCCAGGCCGTGCCCGTTGACGAGGGCGGCGCGGTAGGCGGGCCGGTCGAAGAGAGCGGTCGAGAGGACGAGCATCGTGTAGAACCAGCCGCGGGTCTGATCGATCCCCTCGGCGACGTAGTCGAGCGGCGCGGCGGGATCGAACGGCCCCGGCTCGAACGGGTAGTGGTACTGCGCGAACGGCGCGGCCCCGCTGTCGTACCAGACGTCGATCGTGTACGGCTCCCGCCGGGCCGGGGCCCCGCAGGTGGGGCAGGGGAACTCGATCGGGTCGACCCCCACGCGGTGCGGATCGAAGTCGGGAGGGAGCGGGCGCCCCCATCGCTCGGCGAGCTCCGCGAACGAGCCAACGCACGTCGCGTGGCCGGCGGGGCAGCGCCAGATCGGGAGCGGGGTTCCCCAGAACCGGCTGCGAGAGAGCGCCCAGTCCTTCGCTTCCGTGAGGAAGTTGCCGAACCGCCCGTCGCGCAGGTGCGCCGGGATCCAGCGGACCGTCGCGTTGTGCCGCACCAGGCGGTCGGCGAAGTCCGAGGTACGGACGAACCAGGAGTCGATCGCCCGGTAGAGGAGCGCCGAGTCGCACCGCCAGCAGAACGGGTAGGTGTGGCGCACCGACTCGGCCCGATAGATCCGACCGCGCGCGCGGAGGTCCTCGAGGAGGATCGGGTCCGCGGCCTTGAACGAGCGCCCGGCAACGAGGGGGACGGCGTCGGTGAAGACGCCCCGGCTCGTGAGTGGG
>JAJZMW010000039.1 GCA_021848165.1 Thermoplasmata archaeon | reverse complement strand
GCGGTCGCCCGGCGGCTCGTGACGCCGGTCGCCGGCGAGATGGGCGACCGGCGTCGCGCGGGAGATGCGGCGTGAAGGCCGGGCTCGAGGTCCACCAGCAGCTCGCCACGGGCAAGCTGTTCTGCCGGTGCCCGTGCGAACTCTCGGAGGAGGTCGGGGCCCGCTTCGTCCGGCGCTTGCGCGCGGCGGGCGGGGAGGAGCGCGCGATCGATCCGGCGGCGCGCTTCCAGGCGGCATGCGACCTGCTCTATCGCTACGAGTCGACGCCGACCTCGTGCCTCGTGGAGATGGACGAAGAGCCGCCGCACGCCCTCGACCCGATCGCGCTCGAGAGCGCGTTGATCGTCGCCCACATGGTCGGCGCCCGGATCGTCGACGAGATCCAGGTGATGCGCAAGATCGTGGTGGACGGATCGAACACTTCCGGCTTCCAACGCACCGCCCTCATCGCGGTCGGCGGAGAGATCCGGGTCGATGGCAAGGCGATCGGCATCGAGTCGATCTGCCTCGAGGAGGACGCGGCCCGCAAGGTCGCCGAATCGCCCGGGGAGATCACCTACCGCCTCGACCGCCTGGGGATCCCCCTGCTCGAGGTCGCGACGAGCCCCGACATCGCGAGCGGGGCCGAGGCGCGCCGGGTCGCGGAGGAGATCGGCGCGCTCCTGCGCGCCACCCCGCGCGTCCGGCGCGGGATCGGGACCGTCCGCGAGGATCTGAACGTCTCGATCGAGGGAGGTCACCGTGTCGAGATCAAAGGGGTCCAGGAGCTTCGCTGGATCGAGGCGTACGTCGCCGCCGAGGCGGAGCGCCAGCGGGTCCTGCTCGAGGTGCGCGACCGGCTGCGCGCCCAAGGGGCCCGGCCGCCGGGGACCGAGTTCGCGGATCTCGGCCCCGCCCTCGGGGCGGTCGCCTCCGGCCCGCTCGCCCGGAAGGGCGGCTCGGGCGGGGCGATCCTGGGCGTGCGCCTTCCCGGCTTCGCGGGATGCCTCCGCTCGCCCCCGGGGACGGATCACCGGTTGGGCCGGGAGCTCGCGGAGCGCGCCCGTCGGTTCGGCATCGGGGGTCTTTTGCACTCGGACGAGCTGCCGGGATACGGTCTCGGTCCGGCCGAGATCGACCGGGTCCGCGCCGCGCTCGACGCCGGTCCGGCCGACGGATTCCTTCTCGTGGCGGATCCGTCGGCATCGCGGGCCGAGGCCGCGCTTCGGGCGGCGGTCGAGCGCGCCCGCGCGGCGATCGACGGCATCCCGGGGGAGACCCGCGACCCGCTCCCGGAGGGGCGGACCCGCTACTCGCGACCGCTGTCGGGGCGCCATCGCATGTACCCCGAAACGGACGTCCCCCCGATCGTCGTCTCCCCGGACGATCGCCGCCGCGCGGTCGAGAAGGTCCCCGAGCGGCCCGGCGAGCTCGAAGACCGCCTGGCCCGCACCTTCGCCGTTCCGCGGGACCTCGCGCACCAGCTCGTCGTCGCGGGCGAGAGCGTGCGGTTCGAGGAGCTCGTCCGGCGCGGCCGCGCCCCGGTCGCCGTCGCGCGCCTGCTGACCCAGGAACTCCCGTTGGTCGAAGCGGACGCCGCCCCGTCGGGTCGCCCGCTCCCCATCGACCAGTTGGACTCCGCGCTCCGCGGGGCCGAAGAGGGTCGCTACGCCAAGGAGGCGCTGGTGCAGGTCCTCGCCGCCCTTCGGGCCGGGACCGCGTCGCCGGAGGCGGCGGCGGCCGATCTCGGCCTGAGCGGCCTTTCCGACGCGGAGCTCGATCGGATCGTGCAGGAGATCGTCGACCGCAACGAGCCGCTCGTTCGGGCGCGCAAGGGCGACGCCTTCCAGCCGCTGATGGGCGACGTGATGAAGGTCGTGCGGGGCCGCCGCGACGGGCAGGAGATCGCTCGGCGCCTGCGCGCCGCGATCGACCGCGTCGCCGCGGCGACCTCCTGAGGAGCGGGGAGCGTTCGACCTTGGCTCCGCGGTCCGTGGCGCGCCACCGGGTCGATCGCCCGGCCCATCGGCTGCGAGCCGTGGTGACGGACGTCGACGGCACGCTCACCGACGCACGCCGCCGGCTCGACCCGCGCGCGCTGGAGGTCGTCCACCGCCTCTCGGACCGTCGGATCCCGGTCCTCTTGGCGACCGGCAACGTGCTTCCCGTGGCCCTCGGACTTCACCGCTCGCTCGGTCTTTCGACGCCGATCGTCGCCGAGAACGGGGGGCTCCTCTATTGGCCCCGGGACGAGCGGGTCGAGCGCCTGGCGGACCCCGCCATCGCGCGGAAGGCCCTCGCGGTCCTGCGCCGCCGGCGGATCCCCGTGCAGCGGCTCTTCACCGATCGGTGGCGGGAGAGCGAGGTGGCGCTCGCTCCGACCGTGCCGATCGCGCGAGTCCGCGCCGCTCTGGCGGAGCTCCCGGTCGTCGTCGAAGGCACCGGCTACGCGATCCACCTCATGGCGCGCGGATCCGGAAAGCTCCCCGCCCTGCGCCGCGCCCTGCGACCGTATCGCCTCGCACCCGAGGATTGCCTCGTGCTCGGGGACGGGGACAACGACATGGGCATGCTGGCGGCCGCCGGCTGGTCGGTCAGCTTCCCGAACGGGAGCCCGGGGGCCCGCGCGGCGGCCGACTACGTGACCCGAGCGAAGTTCGCGCGGGGGTTCGTCGAAGGGGTCCGGTCCGGTAGCGTGTTGCGCTCCCGGGTCTGAGGGGCCATGGCGCTGGTCGGGGCGTGCGCGCGGTGCGGTGTTCCGGCGCTCCGACGATGCGCGATGTGCGGCCGGAGCTTCTGCGCCCGGTGTCTCCCGCCCGGCGCGAGCCTCTGCTCCGACTGCGCGATCGGTCGGCGAGCGCACGACACGCCCTACGGCGAGCGCTCGTTGCGATAATCGTACCCCGGCAGGACGAATCGACCGCGGGGGGTCCGCCCACCGAGGGCGAGGAGCGCCGTGCCGAACGCGCCCGTGAAGAGTCCGAGGCCGACGACGGCCCACGCGTACACGCCGAGCGTGGGGAAGATCCGGACCCAGACGAGGAGGAGCCCGGACGCCGGAGCGATCGCGTGGAGGAGGAGGTTCCCGACGACGCCGAGCCCCCACCCGAGGGCGATGAGGAGGGCGCCGCCCGCGATCCAGCCGTACCGCTCGTCGCCCTCGTAGTCGACCGGAGGGGTGGCGGGCGTCTCTTGGAGATCGACCACGGGGTCGGGGAGCGCGACGGGCTCTAAAGCGCTTCGCGGCGCGCGCGAAGTTAACGATAAGGCGCCCGCGCCGTTCGGCGGGCATCGTGGTATCGGCGATCGAAGTTCGCGACCTGACCAAATCGTTCGACACGCCCGGAGCGTTCCCGTGGAGCCGCAGGGCCGCCCCGACCCTCGCGCTCGATCGCGCGACGTTCGATGTGGCGGCCGGGGAGATCTTCGCCCTGATCGGCCCGAACGGCGCGGGGAAGACCACGCTCCTCAAGATCCTCTCGACGATCCTCCTGCCGACCTCGGGGACCGCCCGGATCCTCGGCTACGACGTCGTCGAAGAGGAGGCCGCGGCGCGGGCCCGCCTCGCGCTCGTCACGAACTCGGAGCGCAGCTTCTACTACCGGCTCAGCGGCTGGGAGAACCTGCGGTTCTTCTGCGGCTTGTACAACATGGACGCGCGCGAGGTCGAGCGGACGGCGCGACCGATCGCCGAGCGCCTGGGTCTGGACGAGCCGCTGCTGCGCCGGGCGTATCGGACCTACAGCACCGGCACCCAGCGGAAGCTCCAGTTCCTGCGCGCGTTCGTCCTGGACACCCCCGTGCTCTTCCTGGACGAACCGACCTCGAGCCTCGATCCGGTCTCCGCGGAAGAGGTCCGCGCCGTGATCTCGAAGGAGTGCCGGGACCGGCATCAGACCGTCGTCCTGAGCGCGAACAACCTGGTCGATGTCGAGCGGCTCGCCGACCGGGTCGCGATGATCCATCGCGGGCGCCTCGAGATGTTCGGAGCGCCGCCCTCCTCCCGCGGGGCGACCTGCGTCCGGTTGATCGTCCGCGCCGACGAGGCGCAGACCCTCGCCGCGGGCGAACGCTGGCGGGCGTCGCATCCCCCCGACGCCGTGCCGGAGCTCGAAGCGGAGGAGCGGGCCGGCGGGACGACCGTGCTCCGCTACTGGGCGGTCGATCCGAGCCGGCTCCTCCCGTCGCTCCTCGAAGCGCTGCGCGCCGCCGGGCTGGACGTCGACCAGGTCGACCTCCGACCGTTCGTCCTGGAGGAGGAGTTCCTGCGACGGGTCGACACCGGGCGCGACGAGCCGTCCGTGGAGGTCGGCCCGTAGATGGCGGTCGAATCGGTCGCGCCGCCCGCAACGCCGCGCGCGACCGATGCGCGATCGATCCTGCGGAAGGTCGGCCTCTTCACCTACCTGCGGGGGTGGAAGGTCTGGTCGAGCTACCGGGCCCAGGTCGCGCTCACGATCGTGAGCTGGCTCGTGCCGGTCTTCCTGTACTTCGTCCTCGCCGGCTTCCTCGACTCGTCCGGCGCCGTCCTCCCCTCGCTCAACGGGACGCCGTACATCTCCTTCTTCGTGATCGGCCTCGCGTTCCAAGGGTTCGTCAGCAACCTCGTCGGCCTGCTCGCCCAGCGGATCCGCAACGAGCAGATGATGGGAACGCTCGAGTTGATCTTCCTCTCGCCGACGACCCCCGGCGGGATCCTGGTCTACTCGTCGATCTTCGGGGTCGTCCTCAACATCATCGCCGCGGTGGTCATCCTCGGCGTCGGCGTCGGGCTTCTCGGCGTGCATCTCGCCGTGAGTTGGGGACCGGCGATCCTCGCGACCGTGCTGCTCGCGGTCTCCAGCACCGGGCTCAGCCTGGTCGCGGCGGCGTTCATCTTGTGGACGAAACAAGGGAACCCCGTCGCCCTCTTCTTTGCCACGTTCACCCAGTTCTTCGCCGGGGTCCTCTTCCCGGTGGCGGCCCTGCCGTCGGGGATCCAATGGCTCGCGAACACGGTGCCGTTGACGTTCGGCCTGGACGCGTTGCGTCCCACGCTGTTGAACGGCGCCTCGCTCGCGAGCGTCGCTCCCGCGCTCGGGTGGATGGCGGTCTATGCCGCGATCACGATCCCGCTCGGGCTCTGGCTCTTCGGCCGAGCGCTCCGGCTGACCAAGATCGAGGGGACGGTCGCCACGTACTGAGCGCCCCTCCGCGCCGCCCGCCCCCGGCCGCTGGTCGGAGGGCGCGGACGGTGAGCCGCTCCAACTGCCCAGAGGAGGATGCCGTCGGTAAGCAGGTTGCGTAGGCTCGGGCGGGTTCCATGCGGTCTGGGACCGGGGAGCCGCAATCGCCGATCTCCACCGACCGCATCTCGCCAGCGCAACTGCTTTATGGACCGACACAGCTAGCCCGCGCCAGTTGGCACCCGCAATGGATGCGATTCTCACGGCCGATGGGAGCGGAGCCCTCCGACGCAACGAAGACCGACCGAAGAGTCGATCGCTCTACCGGCGTGCCGCGCCCCCCACCAGTTCGGGACGGGCCCCTACGACCGGGATGCGTTTCCATTTCGTCGGGATCGCCCTCGTCTTGTTCGCTCTGGTCGCGGCGGTCGCCCTGTTTCCCATCGCGCACGGCGCCAGCCCGTGGAGCCTGAACCAACCGGGTCGAGGCGCGACCCCGTTGCGCCGTAGCCTCCTCACCGCCGCGGGTTCCTCCGGTACAGAGGACGCGGGTCGTCTCGCGCGCCAGCGGCGCGCGCTGACCGCGATCGCGGTCGTCGCCATGATGGTGACCGGTGGCATCGGCGCCGTCGCCGGGATCGCGCATCTCACGCCCACCCCCGGAACGTCGGCCGCGGTCGGTGCCGGATATGCCTCTCCTCCGGCCACTACCAATCCTATCGCGACGCCGATCTCTCCCCCCTCGGTCGCCCCCGCCGCCGGCTCCTCCGCGAGCTGCCCGGCCACGCCGGGGACCGCCGCGGACAGCGCTGCTGCTGCTGCAGGTCCTGCGAGTTCTCCCCCCTCGGGAGCCGGTCCCGGGTACAACGCCTACCCCTCTCTCTACGCATCGTTCACCGGCCCCTACGGCTACGTCGCCGCGGGCGCCTCCCTCCGCGACCAGGGCTACGGTACGATCGATCTCACGACGAGCGGCCCCATCGTCCGCGCGTATCTGGTGTGGGAGATCATGTCGAACAGCGTTCCTTCGGCGGCGGGGACGCTCAATGGAGCCAGCATCCACGGGACTTGGGTCGCGTACGCGAGCCCGAGCCCGTGCTGGAGCCCGCAGTACATCTACGTCTTCGCCGCGGACGTGACGCCATGGGTCGTCAGCGGGGCGAACCACCTCACCGGGTTCCCCTCCGGCATCGTTTCGGGCGCCGACCCCTGGGCGTCCGCGCAGGTCGATCCCATGGCCGAGGGAGCTTCGCTGATCGTCATTGAACAGCAGCCCGGTGGGATCCATCAGGTCAGCGTGTACGTGGGCGCGCTCACGGAAAGCGGGAGCGGGATCACCGCACCGCTCTCCTTCGCACCCAGCCTTCCGGGGATGGCGGAGACCACCTACATCGTGGCCGACGGTCAGGTTCCCGGCAACTGGGCCACCTGGGATGGCACGCCGATCTCCACGAACGCCTTCCCGGGCCGCGACCCGAAGGCGACCAGCACCCCGTGGAGCGATGGGAATCTCTCCGACACGCTCACGCTCGCGGCGCCGGTCGGCGCCGGGAACACCTGGGCCGACGTGGGGATCAGCAGCGCCGCCAGCGGCGACTGCCTGACCTGGTCGGGGCAAGTGGTCAGCGTCCCCGTCGCCCCGGCGCCGCCGCCCTACATCGTGCAGTTCTCGGAGAAGGGGCTTCCCGCCGGCACCGTCTGGGGGGTCTCCTTCGCCGGCGTCCCCCGCACGGCGGTCGCTACCGCCGACGGGAGCACGATCACCTTCGCCGCCGAGAACGGGAGCTATCCGTACTCGGTCCTTCCGATTCCGGGGTACGCAACCCCGGAAGAACACGGCATCGCGATGGTCCAAGGGGGGTCGCTGTTCCTTCAGCTCCCCTTCCACCCCGTGCAGTACGCGGTCACCGTGACCGAATCCGGTCTTCCCCTCGCCTACGGGGTCAACTTGAGATGGTCCGTCATCCTGAACGGCTCCGAGTTCGGGGACAACCCACCGAGCTCCGGCACACCGTCGATCGGCTTTGCGCTCCCGAACGGGACCTACCAGTTCAACCTGACCACGAACATCCCGAGATTCTCCCCGGTCCCGCCGTCGGGATTCTTCGTCGTGGCGGGGGCGGCCCTGAACGTGAGCGTGGTCTTCCAGGGACCCCCGCTCTACCCGGTGACGTTCGTCGTCTCGGGGTTGCCGAGCGGCGCGGAGTGGACCGTGGAGGTGCCCACCAGCATCGGGCTCTACTCCGCGAGCACGACGAACCGCTCCGTCGTGATGGACCTTCCGAACGGGACGATCTCGATCGTGGCCCTGAGCGCAGGGTTCGGCCCGGTTTCTCTCACGATCTCCGTCTCCGGGACCCCCCTCACCGTGGGGCTTCCGTTTGCGCAGGTCTACGAGGTCATCTTCCTCGCGGAGGGGCTTCCGCAGGAGGCGCGCTGGGGTGTCAATCTGAATGGCTCCGTGAACCAGGGCTCCGAGGACCGGCTGACCTTCGAAGTGGCGAACGGGACCTATCCGTTCCAGGTCCTGCCGCCGCACGGGTACCAGGCGACGCCGATGCGCGGCAACGTGACCGTGAGCGGCGGCATCGTCGTCGTTTCGATCTCCTTGTCGCTCCCGGCGGGGAGCTACTCGGTCGTCTTCACCGAGACCGGGCTACCGAGCGGCACGGAATGGTTTGTCGTGGTTCAGGGGGCTCCGGTCTCCTCCAACACGACCTCCTTGACCCTGCCCGAGCCGAACGGGACGTACCAATATGCCGTCCGCAGCACCGTGCCGACGGTCCGGGCCCCCCCCG
>JAJZMW010000045.1 GCA_021848165.1 Thermoplasmata archaeon | reverse complement strand
CGATCCGGCTCCTGTCCGGCCTGATCGCCCCGTCGTCCGGGGCGGTCTGGGTCGCGGGGCTCTCCACGACCGACCCGTCGCACCTCGAGGAGATCCACCAGCGGCTCGGCCTCCTTCCCGAGGTCCCCGGCCTCTACGAGGGACTCTCGGCGATGCGGAACCTCCGCTTCTACGGCCGCATGCACGGGCTGAGCGATGCCACGACCGAGGAACAGGCGAAGCGGTTTCTCACCCAGTTCGACCTGTGGGAGCGACGCGACGAGAAGATCGCCACGTACTCGAAGGGGATGAAGCAAAAGGTGGCGATCGTGCGGGCCCTGCTGCACGATCCGGAATGTCTGATCCTGGACGAGCCGGTGTCGGGCCTCGATCCGGAGGCGGCCAAGGCGGTGCGCGACTTCCTCGTCGCGGAGCGAGCCCGAGGCCGCACGGTGGTCCTCTCCACCCACAATCTGGACGAGGCCGATCGCCTCAGCGATCGCGTGGCGGTCCTCCGATCGCGCCTGGTCGCGCTCGACACCCCGAACGAGCTCAAGCGTCGGCTGTTCCGCAGCGCGATCGAGATCCGCCTCGGGAACGGGAGCCCCGAGGCCGCCGCACGGATCGCCGCCGTTCCGCACGTCGTCCGGTCCGAGTGGACGTCTCCGATCCTTGAGATCGAGGTCGAGGCGCCGGACCGGGACATCCCCGAGGTCGTCCGGCAGTTGGTCCGCGGCGGCTACGACGTCCAGCAGGTGAGCCCCACCGAACACACGCTCGAAGAGGTCTACCTCAAGTTGGTCGAGGAGCGGACCCCCGCCCTTCCCTCGAGGATCTCATGAAGTGGGCCCGGATCCGCGAGCTCTTTCGCAAGGACTTCGAGGAGCTCCGTACGAACCGCGCCGTGTTCGCCTCGCTCTTCGTCCTGCCGGCGATCCTGATGCTCGAAGGGATCGCGTATGCCTTGGGGAAGGGCGCGTCGATCGCGCCGGGGACCCCCGGGGCGGCGGCGGCGTTCGTCCAGGGGGCCCAGCTCAGCCTCGACCTCCTGTTGCTCGTGCCGCTGCTCATCGCCACGACGATCGGAGCGAACTCGATCGTGCAAGAGAAGACGACGCGTAGCCTCGAGCCGCTCCTGGCGACCCCGATCACCGATACGGAACTGCTCATCGGCAAAGCGCTCACCCCGCTCGTGCCCGGCCTCGTCGCGCTGTGGGTCTGCTACGCGGCGATCTTCGCCGCGGTCGACGCGGCCGCTTGGCCGGTCACGGGTACGCTCGTCCTGCCGAATGGACCCGCGCTCTTCCAGATGGGGATCGAGGGGCCCCTCCTGGCCCTGGTGGGGACGTTCGCCATCCTGGCGATCTCGAGCTGGGCCAAGGACGCCCGGGCGGCGCAACAACTGAGCATGGTCGTCGTGCTCCCGATCCTGATCTCGATCCTGCTCCTGCTGCTCGTCTTCCCAAGCTTCGGTGCGCAGGTCGCCTTCGCGGTCGCTCTCGCCATCGCTGCCTACGGCCTCTTCCGCTTGGCGCTGCGACGGTTCGATCGGCCCGAGATCCTGGTGACGTGGCGTTAGTTCGGGGGGCCGCTCCCCGGGCCGAAGGTCGCCGACCAGACGAACGGGGCGGTCGCGGGAGCATTCCGGGCGAGGAACCGGGAGAGCGACTCGGCAAGAGGGTCGGAGCCGCCGCCGCCCGCGCGGCCGCTCGCGATCCGGCGGTGGTAACCGGCGAGCCATTCCCCCCAGTCGCGGCCGTTCGGGAGCGGGGCCGCCGAGAACCGAGGATGGGACCGCACCCATCGGTCGATGCGGCCCTCCTGGGGGGCGGGGAACCCTTCCCGGACGAGGAGGAACCGCGACGCGGGGTCCGAGCGGGCGTCAATGCTCCGCAGGAACACGAGGAGGTCGCTCGCGGGTCCCCGGTTCGCCGGTGCCGGGCGGCGCCGGCCCCCTCGATCGAGGAGGGCGGCAAGCTCCTCGCGCGCGTCGGGCGACGGGGGCGACCGAGACGCGGCCCCGCGAACGATCGGAGCGGAGGCGGCGCCCGAGACCCGAACGACCGCGGCGCGCTCCGGGGGTCGCAAGAAGACCCCCTCGATGCGCGGCCCTTCCTCCTCGCGCGCCTTCCTCCGGGCCGGGCCCGGCCGGACGCCGTAGATTCGCCAGGTGCGATAGACGGCCATGTGGTTCACATGGAGCGAGCGGGCGAGGCTCCGGCTCGTCCAGGGTCGTCCGTCGGGATCCGGACCGGCCCGGGTCGCTTCGAGGATGCGCGACTCGAGGCCCGGTCGACCCCGCCCCCGATGGCCAGCGCGCGGGGCGTCGAGCCGGATCCCCTCCAAGCGAAGGGCGACGAACCGCCGCCGCCACACCCCCGCGGTCTCGGGATCGATCCCGAGTCGCCGCCCGATCTCCACGTTGGTCCATCCGGCGGCGGCCAGCAACGCGATCTGCGCCCGTTGCGGGCGCCGGCCCGTCGAAGCGCGATCGAGCCGCGACCAGGCGCGGAGCTGTCGCGCCTCGCTCGAACTCAACCGGGGGCGAATGGCGCGCCGCACGCTCTATAGGACCCCGCCACCCGAGAAATACCTGAGGGGGTCCTCGCCCGTTCGGGAGGGTCGGGGAGCGCGGCGCGATGCCGCGCGGTAGAACGCCGCCCCCAAAGTTATAAGACGTGCCTCGCTCGGCGCGCCGTCGAGGTCTCTCGTCATGGCCAACGCGGTCTCCCCGCCATCCGCACCCCTCGATTCCGGGGCGACCCCCCTCTCTGCGGAGCAGCGACTTTCCTTCTACCGCACCATGGTGCTCTCTCGGGCGATCGACGAGAGGTGTCTCTCGCTGCAGCGCCAAGGGAGGATCGGATTCTACGTCCCGGCGTCGGGGCAAGAAGGGGCCCAGATCGGATGCGCGGCCGCCCTCGAACCCGACGACTGGATCTTTCCGGCCTACCGGGAGATCGGTCTCGCGCTGTGGCGGGGGATCCCGTTCCGGACGCTCCTCGACCAGTTCATCGGCAACGCGGAGGACATCATGAAGGGCCGCCAGATGCCGAACCACTACGGCTTCCGCGACAAGAACTTCGTCGTCGCCTCGAGCCCGATCGGCACCCAGATCACGCAAGCGGTGGGAGCGGCGATGGCGATCCAGCGGCGGAAGGCGGCGACCGTCACCGCGACGTTTTTCGGGGACGGCGCGACCAGCTCGAACGATTTCCACGCCGGCATGAACTTTGCCGGGGTCTTTCGGACGCCGACCATCTTCTTTTGCCAGAACAATCAATGGGCGATCTCGCTGCCCCGGGAGCGCCAGACACGGAGCTCGACGCTGGCCCAGAAGGCCGAGGCGTACGGGTTCCCGGGGGTCGTCGTCGATGGGACCGACGTCGACGCGGTCTATCGAGCGGTGCGGAGCGCGCGCGAACGCGCCGTCCGGGGCGAGGGGCCAACGCTGATCGAAGCGCAGGTCTACCGCTACGGCCCGCATTCGACCTCGGACGACCCGCGGCGCTACCGCGCCGACGAGGAACTGCAGGCGTGGAAGCGCCGCGACCCGATCCTTCGGCTCAAGGAACTGCTCCTCTCCTCCGGCCAATGGACGGAGGCGAAGGACGCCGCGCTCCTCGACGAAGTGCGCGCGCAGATCGCCCAGGCGATCGAGGCGGCCGAGGCCGTGCCCCCGGTCGCACCGGCGACGCTCTTCGAGGACACGTTCGCGCGACGGACCCCGCAGCTCGAGGAGGAGAAGGCGGCGTTCGAGCGGCTGGTCCAGGAGGGAGTGATCCGACCATGACGGAGATGACGTTGGTGCAGGCGGTCAATCGCGGGCTTCACGAGGCGATGAAGGGGGACCCGGACGTCCTCGTCCTCGGCGAGGACGTCGGCGTGGACGGGGGGGTCTTCCGGGCGACCGAGGGTCTGATCAAGGAGTTCGGCCCCGACCGGGTCATCGACACCCCTCTCTCCGAATGCGGGATCGTCGGGACCGCGATCGGCATGGCGCTCTACGGCCTCAAACCGGTGGCGGAGATCCAGTTCCTCGACTTCATCTACCCCGCCTTCGATCAGATCGTGAGCGAGCTCGCGAAGTTCCGCTTCCGCAGCGGGGGACAGTATCCGTGCCACGTGGTCGTCCGCGCCCCGTACGGCGGGGGGATCAAGGGCGGCCTCTACCATTCGCAGAGCACGGAGGCGTACTTCTGCCATACCGCGGGGCTCAAGGTCGCGATCCCGTCCACACCCGCGGATGCGAAGGGCCTTCTCCTCTCGGCGATCCACGACGAGGACCCGGTGATCTTCCTCGAGCCGAAGCGCATCTACCGCGCGGTGTCGGGGGAGGTCCCCGACGGCGATCACCGCGTCCCGTTCGGGTCGGCTCGCACGGTCGTCCCGGGCGATGACGTATCGATCTTCGCCTACGGGGCGATGGTGCCGGTCGCGACCGAAGCCGCGGAGGCGCTCCGCGGGGAGGGGATCTCGGCCGAGGTCGTCGATCTCCGCACGCTCGTGCCGCTGGACGAAGCCACCGTCCTCGCGAGCGTGGAGAAGACGGGCCGCGCGGTCGTCGTCCATGAGGCGGCGCGATTCTGCGGGTTCGGGGCGGAGCTCAGCGCGATCCTCGCCGAGAAGGCGTTCTATTCCCTCAAGGCCCCGATCGCGCGGGTGACCGGCTTCGACACGCCGTTCCCCTACGCCCTCGAGAACGTCTACCTCCCGAACGCCGCCCGGGTCGCCCACGCCGCGCGCGCGACCGTGCGGAGCGGGTAGGAGGGGGCGATGGCCTACGAGTTTCGGCTCCCGGACATCGGCGAGGGGGTCGCCGAAGGCGAGATCGTCCAGTGGTTCGTGCGCGAAGGGGAGGCGATCCGCGAGGACGCCCCGCTCGTGAGCGTGCTCACCGACAAGGCGAACGTCGAGATCCCCTCTCCGAAGACCGGCCGCGTGGTCCGGCTGCACGCCGCCGTCGGCGAGAAGGTCAAGGTCGGCGGCCTCCTCGTGACGATCGACACGGGGAGCGCCGGTACGGGCGCCGCGCCGCCCGCTCCTCTGTCGGCTCCCGCGCGGGGCTCTCCCGCTCCCTCGGCGACGCCGTCGACCGCGCCGGCCCCCGCCGGCCCCGCGGCGCCCGCCTCGTCGTCGCCTCCGGACCGGATCCTCGCCTCGCCGTTCGTGCGGCGTCGGGCCGCCGAACTCGGCGTGGACCTTTCCCGCGTTCGAGGAAGCGGGCCGGCCGGACGAATCCTCGAGAGCGATCTCCCCGCCGGAGCGGTCCCGATCCCGGCGGCGCCCGTGGCACCGACCGCGCCCGCTCGGACCGCGACCGCTCCCGCCCGGTCCGAGGGCCCGGACTCGATCACGCGGATCCCGATCCGAGGGATCCGACGCGTCATCGCCGAGCACATGACCGAGTCGAAGCACAAGGCCGCCCACTTCACCTACGTCGAGGAGATCGACGTCTCGGAGCTCGTTCGCCTCCGGGACCGGATGGCCCCCCATGTCGAGAAGCAAGGCGTGCGCCTGAGCTACCTGCCGTTCATCGTCAAAGCGGTCGTCCAGGGCCTGCGCGAGCAACCGAACCTCAACGCCACCGTCGACGACGAGCACGGCGAACTGTGGGTCCACTCGGCCTATCAGATCGGCATCGCGGTCGCGGGCCCGGAGGGCCTGATCGTGCCGGTCGTCCGGAACGCCGACACGAAGAGCGTCCTCCTCCTCGCCCGGGAGATCCAGGGGCTCGCGGAGCGAGGACGCGAGGGAAAGCTCACGCGCGCGGAGCTCACGGGGTCGACCTTCACGATCACCAGCCTCGGGGCGCTGGGCGGGGTGCTGGCGACCCCGATCATCAACTACCCCGAAGTCGGGATCCTGGGGGTCCACAAGATCGTCCGCCGGCCGGTCTATCGATCGGACGGCTCGATCGGCCCGGCCGACCTGATGAACCTCTCCATCTCGGTCGACCATCGGATGCTCGATGGGATCGTCGCCGCGCAGTTCCTCGCCGTCGTGAAGGCGAACCTCGAGGACCCGCACCGGCTCTTCGCGGACATGGCATGAGCGCCGCGGCGCCCGCGCCGGTCCCGCTGCCGCAAGATCCCGCGGAGGTCGCGCGAGCGTGGGGACCGTCCGCGCGGGATCGGGCCCGCCGGGCCTTCGAGTGGATGGCGCTCAGTCGCGCGCTCGACGCCCGGATGCAGGCGCTCCAGCGCCAGGGTCGGATCGGGTTCTACGGGGCCGCGATGGGCCACGAAGCGATCAACGTAGCCGCGGGGCTCCTCTCCTCGCGGGAGGATTGGATCTTCCCCGGCCTGCGCGAGCAGCTGGTCGCTCTGGTCCGGGGCCACGCCCTTGGGACCTACGTGCAGCATCTCTTCGCGACGGCCCGGGACCCGGCCCGGGGCCGGCAGATGCCGTGCCATCCCACGGCCGCGGAGGTTCACTACGTCTCGATGTCGTCGGTGATCGGCACGCAGATCTCGCAGGCGGTCGGAGCGGCCCGCGCGATGCGCGCCCGCCGGGTCCCCGCCGTCGCGCTCGCGTTCTTCGGCGACGGGGCGACCAGCTCGAACGACTTCCACGCGGGCCTCAACTTCGCCGGGGTCGATCGGCTTCCCGTGGTCTTCCTCTGCGCCAACAACCAGTGGGCGATCTCGATGCCCGTCGAGCGTCAGAGCGCCGCCCCCACGCTCGCCTCCAAGGCGGGGGCGTACGGCTTCGACGGGAAGCGGATCGACGGGACGGATCTCTTCCGGGTCTGGCAGGCGATCGGGGGCGCCCTCGACCTCGCGCGGAGCGGGGGGGGCCCGACGCTGCTCGAGCTCCGGGTCTTCCGGATGACCGCGCACTCGAGTTCGGACGATCCCACCCGCTACCAGCCCACCGACTGGAACGAGCGGGCGCGGGCCCACGACCCCGTGCGACGCTACTCCGAATGGCTGGACCGCCACGGCTGGCTCCCGCTCGCCGCGCAGGCGGAGGTGGAGGCGACGGCCGACCGGACGGTCCGCGCCGCCATCGAGGAGGCCGAGGCGACGCCGCCCCCCGCCCCGGCGACCCTCCTCGAAGACGTCTTTGCCGCCCCGCTCTCGGACCCGTACGCGGGCGGGACGCCCTAGGGAGCTCACGATGGCCGGAACCTACTCTCGCGAGGCCGACGTGCTCGTCATCGGCGGCGGACCGGGAGGGTACATGGCCGCGATCCGGCTCGGACAGCTCGGCCGACGCACGCTCCTCGTCGAGCGGGAGGCGCTCGGAGGCGAATGTCTCAATCGGGGGTGCATCCCGTCCAAGGCGCTCATCTACGCCTCCGAGCTCTACCACCTCCTGCGGACCGATGGCGAAGCGATGGGGGTCCTCGCCCCGGGCGCGACGTTCGATCTCCCCCGGGCGATGGCGTGGAAGGAGTCGGTCGTCCAAAAGGAGCAGGCCGGGGTGCAGTCGCTGCTCAAGTCGGCCGGGGTCACCGTCCTCCTGGGCGAGGCGCGGTTCTCCGGGCCCAAGTCGGCGATCTTCACGGCGAAGGACGGGGGCCAGGAGCGGATCGACTTCTCGCACGCGATCATCGCCACGGGCGCGGTCCCGATCCGCCTGAAAGGGTTCGAGCCGGACGGGACCCGCGTGCTGACCGCCACGGATCTCCTCTCGCTCCCCTCGCTCCCCCGCTCGATGCTCGTGCTCGGCGGCGGGGTGAGCGGGTGCGAGCTCGGAGAGTTCCTCGCCCGGGTCGGGGTCTCCGTGACGATCGTCGAGATGATGGACCAGCTCCTCCCCGGCCTCGAGGCGGACCTCGCGCGGGAGCTGACGCGTCACCTGCTGGCGCTCGGGATCGTCGTCAAGACCTCGACCAAGGCCCTCTCCTTGGACGCGAGCTCTCCGACCGAACTGCGCCTGACCGTCGAATCCGGAGGGAACCGCGAGACGCTCGTCGGGGAGCGCCTCTTCGTGACCATCGGGAAGCGAGCGGAGACGGGGTCCCTCGATCTCGGAGAGGCCGGGGTGCGCGTGGACGGCCGGACCGGGGCCATCCTCGTCAACGACCGGGGGCAAAC
>JAJZMW010000123.1 GCA_021848165.1 Thermoplasmata archaeon | reverse complement strand
CCGCTCGCCGACGCCCCCACGATCGGCCGGTGGCTGGGGCTCGACGCCGACGACGCGCGTTCGGTCCTCAGCCAGCTCCCCACCGGCGTCGCGCTCCTCGAGGAGGGAGGGCTCTCCATCGTGCGCTCGGGGGACCACCCCCCCACCCCCGCCGCCGCGGACCGCGCGTGGGCCGCCGCTCGGGCGCGGCTCCCGTCCGAGCCGCCGGCGCACGAAGAGGACGCGGAGCCTCCCGACGCCCGCACGGTCGTCGTGGCGGCGGCGGCCCTGGAAGAGGAACGGGGGCCCGGGTTCTCGTTCGCGGCGCTCCACGAGCAGGTCCTTCGCAGCGCCGAGATCGCCGGAGCGGCCTGGGACGGCGCGTGGCGGACGGCCCTCCGCCGGCGTTGGATCGTTCCGGCCGGCCAGGACGCGTACCGTCTCGGGGGGAGCGGCGCCGCCCTGGTCGGGTGGGGGCGCGCCACGGGGGCCGTGCGCGAATCCCCCGAGCATCGCGCCCTGCTCGAGGTCGCTCGGCGCGTCGTCGCGCGCAAAGGGGCGCTGCTCGAGGTCGAACGGCAGGGGCGGTTCGATTCGCCACTTCCGGACGGCCGGATCCGGCTGCTCCCCGTCAGGTCCGCGTCCCCGCGCGAATGGGGCCACGCGGTCGACCGCGCGCGGGCGAGCTGGGCGTGGCGGTTCTTCGACGGCCGGGACGTCCACGTCGAGGCGGAGGTGACGGGCGCGCTGCGCCCGGAGCGGATCCGGCGCGGGATCGCGAAGGCCGTCGCGGCCCATGCGTTCGTCCTCTTCCTCGTGAGCGACGCGGGGCGGGCGCGTCGCGTGCGGGCCACGTTGCGGGCCGCGGGTCTCTCCCCGCGTCGCGGCCAGGTCTGGACGCTGCCCGCCGCCCGCCGGACGGCGGCGCCGGACTACTTCGGCCGCACCGGGGCCGAGCCCCGGGTCGCCGGCGGGATCCGATAGCGCCCCTGCGCGCCCCGCAGCGACGGGTAGTCGTGGGTACGGATCAGGCGGGCGACGTGCTCGAAGGCGAACGTCGCGAACGCGATCGCCGCGACGAGCGCGACCAGGCTTCCGACATCCCCGATCGAGTTCGACACGCCGAGGACGAGGAGGATCGCGCCGATGGAGGCGAGCGCGTTGTAGCTGGCGTGCATCCCGACCGCGAGGAGGTAGTACCGGCCGCTCGCGCCCCGGACCCCCTCGACCTTCTCCAGGGCGTAGCCGTAGCCGAACATCGCCGTGGAGCTCCCGTGCAGGAGCACGCTCGAGACGCTGCGCACGAGCACGATCGCGAGCGCGGTGGAGAGGCCGCCCACCGCGTAGCCGACCAGCCCGTAGAGCATCGCCTCGAAGAACCCGAAGCCGAGCCCGACCGAGGCGCCGAGGACCGGCCCGTCGGCGACCTGGCGGATCTGCGCGCGCTGCGCGATCACCCCGGTCGCCTTGAGCGCCTCCTCGACGAACGGCGCGATCACGAGGATCAGGAAGAACGCGCCGGCCGTCGAATTCCCGTTGAGGAACGTGAACTCGGGGGCCGGGTACGCTTGGCTCGCGCTCGTCCCGAGATCGACGACGACCCCTTCGATGATCGCGGCGACGATCGTCGCGAAGATCGCCCCGTAGACGAACGCCGAGAGGACCGGGCCCCACGCCTCGGTCCGGTACCGTTCCACCCCGCGGATCCAGGCGAGGTAGAGCAGGGCGGGGGCGAGGGCGACCAGGACGATCGTGACGATCTCGAGCGCCGCCGTCGTCGGATCGGTCACGGGCGGCTCCCCGCCGCCGGATAGGAGTAGAACCCCTCCCCCGACTTGCGGCCGAGCTGGCCGGCGTGGACCATCTGACGGAGGAGAGGGCAGACCCGGTACTTCGGGTCGCGGAACCCGTCCCAGAGGACGTCGAGGATCGCGACGGCGGTGTCGATCCCGACCAGGTCGACCAGCTCGAACGGCCCCATCGGGTGGTGGAAGCCGAGCCGGTAGGCCACGTCGATGTCCTCCCGCGTCGCCACGCCCTCGTAGAGCATCCAGGCGGCCTCGTTGACGAGGACGGCGAGCGCCCGCGTCGTGACGAACCCGGGGGTGTCCTTCGCGTGGACGACCGTCTTTCCGAGGCGGACGGCGAACGCCCGCGCCGTCGCCTCGACCTCGGGGCGGGTCCGCCGGCCCGGGATCAGCTCGACGAGCGGCATCTGGAGGACCGGGTTGAAGAAGTGGACCCCGACCAGGCGCCCCGGATCGGCGAGCGACTGGGCGATCGACGTGATCGGCAGCGACGAGGTGTTCGACGCGAGGAGGGCGGTCGGCGACGCGAGCGGCTCGATCTCCCGGAAGATCCCCTGCTTGAGCGCGAGGTTCTCGGGGGCCGCTTCGAGGACGATCTGCGCGGCGGCGACGCGCCGGAAGCCGATGGCGACGTCGATCGCCTCCATCGCCCGGTCCCGGGCCGACGCCTCGACCGCCCCCTTGCGGACCTGGTGGTCGAGCGCGCGCAGCGCGTTCGCCCGGCCGCGGTTCGCGAGCTCCTCGTTGACGTCCTCGAGCGTGACGAAGTACCCCGCCAGCGCCGCTTGGGCGGCGATGCCGCTGCCCATCAACCCGGCGCCGATCACGAAGATCCGCTCGCCGACGGAGCGGCGCGGATCGTCGACCGAGCGCTCCTCGGTCATGGGCCGGCCTCCGCCCCGAGGCCGCCGGTCCGGAGGCGCTCGAGGTAGGCGCACGACCGGCAGAGACCGCTCGCCGCGGGGGCGCCGCAGCCGGGGCAGACCCCGGGCGCCCCCTCGTCGCCCCCCAACCCTCGGTCGAGGAGCGCGGCGTGGGTGCGGCGGAGGGCGTGGCGGGTCCCCGGCACCGCCTCCTCGAGGCGCCAGACGACCTCCCGGTAGACGTTCCTCGCCGCGCGCGCGGCGTGCGGGCACTCGGCGTGGTCGAACGGAAGGCCGGCCTCGACCGCGTAGAGGTAGACCTCCCGCTCCGGGATCGCCGCGAGCGGCGCGATCCGCGGCACGAGCCCCGGCTGGCGCGAGCGGTGCGGCGCCATCCGGGCGAGCCGGTCGAGATCGCCGCGGGCGAGGTTCATCAGGATCGTCTGGGCGAGGTCGTCGAGGTTGAACCCGAGGACGAGCGCTTCCGCGCCGACCTCCCGGGCGAGATCGTTGAGCAGGCGGCGGCGCCAGACGCCGCAGAACGAGCACGGGATCGTCCCCGGCATCGCCTCCGTCGCCCGATCGACCGTCGTCCCGATCGCGTCGCTCGCCCGGACGACGCGGTGATCGACGCCGAGCCGCCCGGCGAGCTCGCGGGCCCGCTCCAGGGTGCGGTCCCGGTAGCCGCTCACCCCCTCGTCGACGCTGATCGCGACGACGCGGACGTTGGGCCGGCGCGCGAAATAGCGGACCGTCTGGGCGAGGGCGACGCTCGAATCCTTCCCCCCCGAGAGCGCGACGGCGATCGTTCCACCGCGGAACCGCGGGAACTGGCGATGGAACTCCGCCCGGACGCGGTCGTCGACCGACCGGATCAGGTGGGGGCCGCACCGGTGGGCGCCGGCGTACGGCTGGTCGACGATCGCCTCCCGTTCGCAATCCGAGCAGCGCACGGAGCGGGGGAGCGGCCGAGGCTATTTATTTGGCTCCCGGGCCGCCGGCCGCTCCCCCGCCACCATTACCTACCGGTGCGGGTGCGGAGGCCGCATGGAGCCGCCCGGGGCCGTCCGCGCGCGCCGGCGCACGGGCTGGCGGCACTACCTGCCCGAGATCCTCATCGCGGCGATCCTCGGGGGGGCTTCCGTCAACACGCTGGTCGAGTTCTACTGGCTCGGCTACACCCCCTACCTGACCATCGGCTGGGACATCGCGACCCTCGCCAGCGTCTCGCTCTTCTTCGCGATGCGCTACTCGGACCGCCATCCGGGCCGCTTCTTGCGCGAGCTCGTCGTGCTCGGCACGATCGTCGCGCTCGTGAGCGTCTTCACCGGCCTCGGGAACGGCGCGACCGACGAGGGGTACACGACCCCCTACTACGCGCAGATGATGTTCGACCACCTCAACCCGTACACGAACCTCGCGATCCTGCACTACACGGTCACGATCGGGCCGTTCTATTCGCACGCGGTCACTTCGACCAGCTACGACACCTATCTCCCGCTGATCTCGTTCGTCCAGATCCCCGGGAGCGGGATCGTCGGCTACGAGCTCCTGGGCGTCGCCGCGTGGCTCGGGATGGTCTACCTGGTCCGTCGGGACGAGTTCGCCGCGATCACCCTCGCCTCGCCGGTGATCGCCCTCCTCGCCTCGAACGGCTTCAACGACCTGCCGCTCCTCTTCCTGATGACCCTCAGCCTGCGCGGATGGACCGGCCCGAAGGCGAAGGCGGTCGAGTACCTGACCTACGGGATGAAGCAGTTCGCGAACGCCTTCTGGCTCGTCTACTACATCGCCCGCCGCGCGTGGCTCTCCACCGCGCTCGTCGTGATCGTCTCCGTCCTCTGGCTCGTCCCCTTCCTCCTCTGGTCGCCGGCGAGCGGCATCTGGTGCAACGCCGCAACGCTCGGCCTCGCCCCCGGCTGCAGCTCCCTCTACGGCGCGGGGCGCGGCCTCGCCGATCTCTGGGACCACTGGAACTACTACGTTTGGCCGGTCTGGATCTACGCCCTCTTCCGGCCGACGATCGACCGCTGGCTCCGGGGGCTCGGCCGGTGGCTCGGGGTCGTGCCCGCCGCGGCGCGTCCCGCTTCCTAGGCGCGCGTCGAAGCCGCGCCGGGGCCCCACACCTTCCTTTCCGCGCCAACGGTTATCTATCGCCACCTCGCCGGAGACGCTGTTATGGCGACGGCCGGTCTCCGCACGCGGTCGGAGGGGATCCCGCGCCGCGCGACGGCGCGCCCGGAGCCGTCCGACCCCCCCGGGGACGGAGTCGCTCCGTTCCGCCCGGAGGAGACGATCCGACGGTTCGAGCGCCTCCTGCGCTCCCAGGAGCGGAGCCCGTGCACCGTCAAGCAGTACACCCACATCGCCCGCCTCTTCCTCTCGTTCGTTCCGAAGCCGCTCGAGGAGGTGACGGCGAAGGACCTCGAGTCGTTCCGGGAGCACCTCGTCCTGGTGCGGCATTACTCGAAGAACTCGCTCTACACGACGATCCGCGGGCTCACGTGCCTCTTCCGCAGCTTCGGGCTTACGATCGCCGACCAGCTGGTCGCCCCGCGCCGGCCCGAACGCCTCCCGCACTACCTCAACGAGGAGGAGATGCGGCGGCTGATCGCGACGACCGCGAGCACCCCCCGGGACGCCGCGATCGTCCACGTGCTCGCCTACGCCGGGTTGCGCGTCGGCGAGCTCTGCCACCTCGAGCTGGACGACCTCGACCTCGATCGGAACGTGCTCCACGTCCGCAGCGGCAAGGGCGACAAGGACCGGGAGGTCGTCCTGGACGACCGGGCCCGCGCCGCGGTCGACCGGTATCTCGCGGAGCGGGCCACGGCGGGCGAGGCGAGCCTCCGGCTCTTTCCCGTCGGCCCCGTCACGGTCGAGCGGATCGTGCGCGACCGGGCCCGCACCGCCGGCATCGACCGCCGGGTGACCCCGCATATGCTCCGCCACTCCCTCGCGACGGCGCTCCTTTCCCGCGGATGCGACATCCGCTACATCCAGAAGCTCCTCGGCCACGCGTCGGTAGCCACCACGCAGATCTACACCCACGTCGACACGCAGTCGCTGCGGGCCGCCTACGAGCGGGCGAAGCCGGGCTATTAATCCCGGACCGGCTGACGGGGGGCGTGGCCGCGCGCTCCCCGACCGTCGACGTCGCGATCCTCGGCGCCGGGATCGCGGGGGCCGCTTGCGCCTACCACCTCGCCCGCCGCAACGCGGGTTCGATCGTTCTCTACGACCCGCGGACCCCCGCCGCGGGAGCGACGGGCCGGGCGGCGGGGATCGTCACCGATCAACTCTGGGACCGTTGGGACGTCGAGGTCGCGCAATCCTCCGATCGCCAGTACGAGGCGCTGTGCCGGCGCCACGACCCGAGCGCCTACGCGCGCAACGGCTTCGTTCGATGGACCGCGAACCCGATCGCCGCCGAGGCGATCGACGCCGCGCGGGCGCGCCTCCGATCCTGGGGGGTGAGCGTCGAGCGCGTCGACCGGGCCGGGCTCGAGCGACGGTTCCCCTGGGGCCGCTTTGAGGACGTGGTCGGGGCGATCGCCGGCGACCGCGACGCGGTGGTGACGCCGAGCACGATCGCCGCTCTTTACCTCAAGGAAGCCGAGCCCCTCGGCGTGGAGACGTGGTTCGGAGCGCCGGCCGCGGTCCGGCGCGACGGGGCCGGCGTTGCCCTGCGCGGCGCGGGCCGGGAGCTCCACGCGCGGACGACGATCGTCGCCGCCGGCGCCTGGTCGAAGGCGCTCCTCGCTTCGCTCGGAGCGCCCCGGCCGCTCGTGCCGTACCGGGTGCAGGCGGCGACGCTGCGCCCGCCTCCCGGGACCCCCGCGCTCTTCGCCAGCGGCCACGACATCGACACCGACGTCTACTTCCGTCCGGAGGGCGCCGGCCGCATCCTCGCGGGCGATGGCACCGAGCGCGTCGAGGCGGACCCGGACCGGTTCGTCCCGGTCGGCGACGCGACGTTCCTCGAGAACCTCGCCGAGAGCTTCCGCACCCGCCTTCCCGGGTGGGAATCCTCCGAGATGATCCGCGCCTGGGCGGGGGTCTGCACGTCGACCCCCGACCGGCGACCGCTGGTCGGGGCGCTCGACCCCGCGATCGGCCTCTACACGATCACGGGGTTCAACGGCTTCGGGGTCATGCGCGCCGGGGGCGCGGCCGAGCGCCTGGTCGACCGGATCCTCCAAGGGCCGGGCGGCGCCGCCGAGGAGCATCTGCGCTCCGTCGACCCTCGGCGGTTCCCCGCGGGGACGGAGGCCCGGATCCCGCGGCCCGGGTTCACTCTCGAAGGCGGCGATGACCCTCGTTTCTGACGCGCGCGGGATCGCTCGGGCGGCCCTCGTCGCGGTCGAACCGTCCGCGGCGACCGCGCGGTGCCTCCGCCGGGCGGGGCGGGGCTTCCGGATCGGAGGGCGTCGGGTCGAGCCCGGGCCGGGCGGACGTCTCGTGGTCGTCGCGCTCGGCAAGGGGGCCGGCCGGATGGCGGCGGGAGCGCAGCGGGTCCTCGGGCGCGGGCTCACGGGGATCGCCATCACCACCCGCGGGAGCCCCCGCGCCCCCTCGGGGATCCGAACGCTCTTCGGCGACCATCCGATCCCCGGGCCGGCGTCGGAGCGCGCCGGCCGGCGGCTCCTCTCGTGGATCGACCGGCTCGGCCCGAACGATGCGGTGCTGTTCCTGATCTCGGGCGGCGGCTCCGCGCTCGCGGAGGCGCCCTGGCCCCCGATCACGATCGGCGAGATCGCCCGCACCACGAGGCTGCTGCTCGCCTCGGGGATGCCGATCGAGAGCGACAACACCCTGCGGCGCCATCTCTCCGCGATCAAGGGAGGCCGCCTCGCCGCCCGCCTCCGATCGGGGAGGTTCGGCACGATCGCGATCAGCGATGTCGTCGGCGACCCTCCCGCGGACGTCGCCTCCGGTCCGACCGTCCCCGACCCCTCCTCGTTCCGGGAGGCGATCCGGGTCGCCCGCCGCTTCGGGATCGCGCGTCGGCTCCCGACGGCGGTCCTCCGCCATCTCGTCGCGGGGGCCCGGCAGGAACGGCGCCGCGGGAGCCGGACCCGCCCCGTCCCCTCGGCACCCTACGTCTTCGCGGCCACGAACCGCACCGCGACCCGGGCCGCGGCCACCGAGGCCGGTCGTCGGGGGTACGCGGTCCGCCTCCTCGCCCGGCCCGTGGTGGGCGAGACCGCGGCGGCGGCCCGCGCGTTCGCCGCGAAGCTTCCGCGCGCCCCTCGCCGACCGACGGCCGTGATCGGCGGAGGCGAGACAACGGTCCGGTTGAACGCTCGCCCCGGGAAAGGCGGTCGCAACCAGGAGTTCGTGCTCGGGGGCCTCCCCGCGATCGAGGACCGGCCCGCCCTCCTCCTCTCGATCGGCACCGACGGGATCGACGGGCCGACCGACGCCGCTGGGGCGTGGGTCGACGGGCGGACGGCCGCGAGGGCGCGCGCGCTCCGCGTCGATCTCGCGCGAGCGCTGCGTCGCCACGACGTCTATCCGGCGCTCGCCCGTCTCGGCGCGCTCGTCCGGACCGGCCCGACGGGAACGAACGTGACCGACGTGCACGTCGGCCTGGTCCGGCCGCTCAGTCGGGG
>JAJZMW010000066.1 GCA_021848165.1 Thermoplasmata archaeon | reverse complement strand
GGGCTCGCGCGCCCGACGCTCTCGCTCCGCCGAGGAGGGCGCGCGTGACAACTCCTATATAGGGGGACCTTTTGGCCGCGCCCGGAAGGACCGGCCCCATGGCACAGAAGCCCCACTTGAACATCGTCTTCATCGGCCACGTCGATCACGGAAAGTCGACCACCGTCGGGCGGCTGTTGCTGGATACCGGCTACATCCGCCAGGAAGAGATCGACAAGTTCCGGGCCGAGGCCGAGGCGAAGGGGAAGGCGACGTTCGAGTTCGCCTGGGTCATGGACGACCTCAAGGAGGAGCGGGAGCGCGGGGTCACGATCGACATCGCGCACCGCCGCTTTGACACCCAGAAGTACTACTTCACCATCATCGACGCCCCCGGCCACCGCGACTTCGTCAAGAACATGATCACGGGGACGAGCCAGGCCGACGCGGCGGTGCTCGTCTGTTCGGCGGCGGAAGGCGTGCAGGAGCAGACCAAGGAGCACATCTTCCTCTCCCGGACGCTCGGCGTCTCGCAGCTGATCTGCGCGGTCAACAAGATGGACCGGCAAGAGGTCGGCTACGCCGAGAAGAAGTTCGAGGGGATCAAGGAGGACCTCACGAAGCTGCTCAAGAACGTCGGCTTCAAGGTCGCCGAGCAGGTCGTCTTCGTCCCGATCTCCGCGTTCAAGGACGACAACATCAACAAGCCGAGCCCCAACATGCCCTGGTTCAAGGGCCCGACGCTGCTGCAGGCGCTCGACAACCTGAAGGTCCCCGAGAAGCCGACCGACAAGCCGCTGCGGCTTCCGATCCAGGACGTCTACACGATCACCGGGATCGGCACCGTCCCCGTGGGTCGCGTCGAGACGGGGAAGGTCAAGATCGGCGACAAGATCGTCTTCATGCCGGGCGGCAAGTCCGGGGAAGTGAAGTCGATCGAGATGCACCACGAGCAGGTCCCCGAGGCCCAGCCGGGCGACAACATCGGGTTCAACGTCCGCGGGATCGACAAGAACGACATCCGCCGCGGCGAGGTCGCCGGACCGGTCTCGAACCCGCCGACGGTCGTCGAGAGCTTCACGGCGAACATCCAGGTCCTCAACCACCCGAGCGTGATCACGGCGGGATACACCCCCGTCTTCCACTGCCACACGGCGCAGGTCGCCTGCGAGTTCACGAAGCTGCTCAAGCGCCTCGACCCGAAGACGGGCCAGACCGCCGAGGAGAACCCGCAGACCTTGAAGACGGGCGACGCCGCCGTGGTGGAGATCACCCCGAAGCGCCCGCTCGTGCTCGAGCGCTACAAGGAGTTCCCCCAGCTGGGCCGCTTCGCGGTGCGCGACATGGGGCAGACCGTCGCCGCCGGGGTCGTCACCGACGTCAAGAAGCGTCAGGGCTAAGCGCCCGGGCGTCCTCGTCGTACCGGACCATCGAAGGAGGGATCGTCGTTCCATGGTGCAGGTCGCACGGATCTCGCTCAGCGGGACCGAGTCGAAGAAGGTCGACTCGATCTGCAAGCAGATCCGAGAGATCTCGCAGAAGACCGGCGTCCACATCTCGGGCCCGATCCCCCTTCCGACCAAGCGCCTCAAGGTCCCCCTGCGCAAGGGGCCGGACGGCGGCGGGACGAGCACGATCGACCACTGGGAGATGCGCATCCACAAGCGGCTCATCGACATCGACGCCGACGAGCGCGCGCTGCGCCAGGTGATGCGCATCCAGGTCCCGGACGGCGTCAACATCGAGATCGTCCTGACGAGCTGAACGGCCCGGCGCATGTTCGCGCCCGGGGCCGCAAAGTTCGTGGGTCCCCCGGCGGCGCTCGCCGCTCTCTCGGTGGCGCTCGCCGGTCTCGGGTCCGCGCCCCCGGCGTTCGTCGGACTCGCCGTCGGGCTCGCCGGGCTCGCGATCTTCTTCGCCGTCTTCTTCCGCGACCCGGAGCGAACGATCGGGCCCGGTCTCGTGAGCGCCGCGGACGGGCGCGTCCACCGGGTCGAGCGGGAGGGGGATCGCTGGCGCGTCGCCGTCTTCATGAGCGTCACGAACGTCCACGTCAATCGGGCCCCCGCTCCGGGGACCGTGCGCGAGATGGACGATCGCGGCTCCGCCTACCGTCCGGCGTACCGCTCCGACGCGCTCCACAATCGGCAGCGACGCTACCGGTTCGACTCCGCCTACGGGTCGATCGAGGTCGTCCAGATCACGGGGATCCTCGCCCGTCGCCTCGTCTCCTTCGTCCGACCCGGCGCCCGCCTTGATAAGGGAGAGCGCTTCGGCATGATCGTGCTCGGCTCCCGCGTGGACGTCCTCTTCCCCGCCGAACGACTCACCCCCAGCGTCGCGGTCGGGGACCGGGTCCGCGCCGGCGCGAGCTCGATCGCCCGGGAGGACGTCCCGTGAACCCGTGGCGGGTCGGCGCCAACCTCGCGACCCTCGCCAACGCGCTGGTCGGGGTCGGGGCGATCGTCTACATCCTCCTCGGCAACCCGCTCTTCGCGATGCTCCTGATCACGATCGGGATCGGCTTCGACGGCCTGGACGGCCTGCTCTCGCGGCGGACCGGCGGCCCGGGGCGCCTCTTCGGGCGGATCGCCGATTCCGTCGCCGACGCGATCACGTTCGGCGCGGCCCCCGCGGTCCTGATCGCCGACCACGCGAACCAGGGCGGGTGGGACGGCTACGCTCTCGCCGCCCTCGTGGTCGGCGCCCTCTACCTCGCCACCGCCCTCGCGCGCCTCGTCCGCTTCACGCTCCTCCACCACGGCCGGCCGTACTTCCTCGGCGTCCCGACGCCGATGGCGGCGTTCACGATCGGGTGGCTCGGCGTCGCCTTCTACGTCCCGGCGTTCTTCGCGGTCCAACCGCTCCTCTTCCTCGGCCTCGCCGTCGTCGTGGCGCTGCTCATGATCGCCCCCTGGCCGTTCCCGAAGATCCGGCGAGGGAACCCGTTGCGGATCCCGATGGTCATCGCCGGCATCGCGGCGGCCGCGACGCTGGTGCCGTTCCAGTTCCGCCCGGCCCCCGACTCCCTCGTCTACCTCGTGGCGTTCGGCGCGGCGGCGATCTGGGCGGCCGGCCTCCTCCTCTACTTCGTCCTGGGACCGTGGTCCGTGCCGCCGGCGCCGCGCCCCCCCCGGTCGACCGCGGCGTCCCATGAGCCCGCGCCGTCCGGGCCCGGCAGAGGAGCACGCCGCCCGCCTGACGGCGCGGGAGGCGCTGAT
Organism: Thermoplasmata archaeon; assembly: GCA_021848165.1. Lineage (GTDB taxonomy): Archaea > Thermoplasmatota > Thermoplasmata > Lutacidiplasmatales > UBA184 > Lutacidiplasma. The sequence continues at coordinate 5,346 of JAJZMW010000066.1, read as the reverse complement.
CTTCGAAGCCGGCGTGAAGCTGGGGGGCGTCTTCCACCAGTACCTCGGATTGCCGATCTCCCCCGGCAACGCGGCGCCGGTCGCCCGCGCGATCGAGTCCGCCCTCCGCCTCCAGCCGTACGTCCTCCGCGCGCGCGTGCGGATCGACCCCCGACGCGGAGGGCCGGTGGGCCGGGGGCGGTTCGCCTACCGGTACCTCACGGCGGAGATGCTCCGGGTCGACCTCGAGCTCGCCGACGGGAGGGTTCGCGTGAGCGCGCGGCTGGCGCACCGCCCCGATCTGCGCTACCCGCTGATGAGCGTGCGGCGGGTCGTCCCGGCTACTCCGGTCGCTCGGCGATCGGTACGTAGCGCTGGTCGACCGCGCCGACGTAGGCGGCCGTCGGCCGAATGAGCCGGAGGTCCTGGTACTCCTCGAGGACGTGCGCCGTCCATCCCGCGACGCGGCTCGCCGCGAAGATCGGCGTGAAGAGATCGTGGGGGATCCCGAGGAGGGTGTACACCGACCCCGAGTAGAGGTCGACGTTCGGGTAGAGCCCCTTCTCCTGGAGCACGACCCGTTCGACCGCGCGGAGCAGCTCGTAGTAGTGGAGGTCGTGGCGTTCCTCGCCGACCTTGCGCGACCACTCTCGCAGGATCGTCGCCCGGGGGTCCTCGACCTTGTAGACCCGATGGCCGAATCCCATGATCCGCTCGTGGCGGGCGAGCTTGTCGTGGACGACCGCCTCGACGCGCTCGGGGGTCCGGATCGCGTCGAGCAGTTCCATCACCCGCTCGTTCGCGCCGCCGTGCAGCGGTCCCTTGAGCGTGCCGATGGCGCTCGTCACCGCGCTGTAGAGGTCGCTCAACGTGCTCGCCGCCACCCGCGCGGCGAACGTCGAGGCGTTGAGCTCGTGGTCGGCGTGCAGGATGAGGGCGACGTCGACCGCCCGGACGTCGAGCGGGGTCGGATCGCGCCCGAGGAGGGCGTAGAGGAGGTAGGCGGCGTGCGAGAGGTCCGGCCGGGCGGCGAGCGCCGGCTGACCGGTCCGTCGGCGATGGAAGTGGCCGAGGATCGAGGGAAGCGCCGCGGTCAACCGCTGCGCCCCGCCGATCGAGCTCGGCCCGGCGAGCGCCTCGGACGGCTCGTACACGGCGAGGGCGCTCACGGCCGTCCGCAGGACGTCCATCGGATGCGCTTCGACCGGCAGGGAGTCCAGGATCGGCAGGAGCTCGGGCGGGAGCGCCCGCAGCGACGCGAGATGGCGCCGCAGTTCCGCGAGCGCCTTCGTCCCCGGGAGGCGCCCGTACCAGAGCAAGGAGGCGACCTCCTCGAAGGTCGATTGCGCCGCCAGCTCGCGGATGTCGTAGCCGCGGTAGATCAGGCGTCCTTCCTTGCCGTCGATGAAGCAGATCTGCGACTCGAGCGCGACGACGTCCTGGAGCCCTCGCTGGATGTTCGATGCGGCGGCCATGCGACTTCCGACCCGGCGGAGCGAACGGGGCGAAGGTTAACCCGTTTTCGTCGCGGGGACCGCGTCGCCGACGGCGGTCCGGCCCGCGTCGGTCCGCGTGGGCTCCGGCGGGCGACGTGAACGTCCGGGGGGGCGCGGGACCTCCGCGAGGATCGCCCCTGGATGCCGCCGGCCGTACGCGACGCTCGCGGCGGTCCAGAGCGGGAGCGAGGTGAGGAGGGCCCCCGCCGCGACCAGGAAGACGAGCGAGAAGCTTCCCACCAGAGCGACCGCTCCCGACACGGCGGCCCCGAGGACCGCCGCGACGCCGCCGAGGGCGCTGTTGACCCCCAGGATCCGGCCCGAGTCCCGACCGTGGAGGCTGCGGAAGAGCATCATCGAGCTCGAGATCGCGAAGAAGGCGATCGCGACCCCCGCGACGGCGTAGCTCGCGACGTTCGCCGCGAAGACCTGGGGGGCGGCGAGGATCGCCAGCGCGAAGCCGGCGGTCGCGAGGTAGGAGAGGCTCCGTACGTAGGTCGAGACGCGGACGAGGCGGTCGGCCCCGAAGCGGTTGTTGATCGCCCCGGAGAACGGGAACAGGGCCCCTTGCCCGGCGCTGTTCGCGAAGTTGATCAGGAAGATCGACGAGGCGGCGACCCCGGCGCTCGCGAGATACGGCGTGAGCGAGATGTTGAAGACGTTCGCGGAGAAATTGAACAGGAACATCGCCGCGAGGACGAGGGGGAGCTCGTGCCGCAGCTCCTCCGTCGCCCACGTTCGGAACCGGGCGAAGCTCCCGCGCGCGATCCGCGGACGGACCGGGAAGAACGGGATCGGGATGCGGAAGGCGGCCGACTGCCGCACGCGGGCCACGAGGCTGTCGGGATGGCGGGCGACCTGCGTCGTCCGCGCGGGCCGCGGGCCCTCCGAGACGCCGAACCAGATGGCGAAGGCGCTCGCCGCCGCGAGCCCGCTGAGGAGGTAGAGGAGGGAGTAGAGGGCGAGAGCGTCCGTCGTCCAGACGTAGCCGAGGAGGAGCCCCCCCATGCTGCCGAGGATCGACATCTCCTGAAAGGAGGCGTACGCCTTCGCGCGGTCGGTCTCGGGGAACTTCTCGAGGATGAGCAAGGTCGACGCGCTCGCCCCGGCGGGGGCGATCAGACCGATCACCGCGTAGAGACCGTAGAGGGCGTTGATCGACGGCCAGAGGACGATGAACAGGTAGAGCAGGGCGTAGCCGGCGTAGTTGATCACGAGGAACAGGCGGCGACGCGGGTAGCGGTCCGCGAGGTGGCCCCAGAGGACCGAGGAGGCGATGACCGAGGCGTTGAAGATCGTGGCGGCGAGGGCGACCTGGCTCCAGGTCCCGTGCAGCGGGAAGAGGATGATCAGAGGGAGCACGACGCCGAACCCGGCGGTCGCTGCGTTGATCGGGACGAACCCGAGGAGCCAGCGCCTCGCGAGGAGGCGCTCGGTCCAGCTCCGCGGGGTCGACACCATGGGCCCTTGCGGCCCGATTCGACCGGATCGTGGCTTAAGGAGGGATGCCTCCAGTGGCGACGCGCGCTCGGCGCGGTCCGCCGGCGAGAAGTCGGCTCCGCTTCTCGACAAGCCTTATTAAGTGGGCCGTTGTCGGAGCGCCGTCAGGAACCGGTGGCTTGTGGCGATCGGCTTTGTGTTGATCAGCACCGCGCCCGCGAAGGAGCACGACGTCTACAACGAGCTCCTGCACGTCAAGGGGATCGTGGAGCTCCACCCGCTGTTCGGCGAGTACGACCTCATCGCCAAGGTCGAGGCGGAGGATTTCAACGCCCTCGGCCAGCTGGTCGTGGATCGCATCCGCAGCGTGGCGGGCGTGATCGATACGAAGACCCTCACGGGGATCCGGTTCTAGACGGCGTTTGAGGAGAAAGGAGAGGCAATCGATGGTCGGATTCATCTGGGCGGACAGTTCGCTGAGCGTGGGAGGCTGGCAGTTCATCACCATCCTTCTGTTGATCTTCGGCCTCTTCCTCGTGCTCGCCGGCGCCTTTACGGCGTACTTCGGGAGCGGCCGGAGCCGCGGCATCGGCGTCGCCCTCCTCGTCGTGGGCCTGGTCGTGGGGATCCTCTTTGCGTTCCTCTACTACGCCTACGGGACGAGCCCGGCCCACCAGCTCAGCGCCTTGCTCTGGCAGGCGTTCCTCGTGATCATCGCGGCGGTCATCGGGGCCTTGGCGGCGGTCGGGGTCTTCTTGGTCGCCATCATGAAGTCGTAGACGGGGCCGATGGCGTCGCGGCGGGCCGCCGCGCGACCCCGGGCGGTCACGATCGTCGCCGACATCGGGGCGGCGTACGCGGCCCAGATGGTCGGCGTCCTCGCGACCCGCGCCCCTTCCGTGCGCGTGCTCACGGTCGTCGCCGACCTCCCCCGTCAGGACGTCCGCTCCTCCGCGTGGATCCTCCGCTCGATCGCCGAGCGGTTCCCGCCCGGGACGATCCACGTGTGCGTCGTCGACCCCGGCGTCGGCACCTCCCGGGCGCCGATCGCGATCGAATGCGCGGGCGGCACGGTGCTGGTCGGTCCGGACAACGGCGTCCTCGGGCCGACCGCCGACCGGCTCGGGATGCGTCGGGCGGTGCGCCTCGATCGGGCGCGCGTCGGGGCCACGCCGATCGGATCCACGTTCGACGGACGGGACCTCTTCGCCCCCGCCGCGGCGCTTCTCGCGCGGGGCCGGCCGATCGCCGCTCTCGGGCCGACGATCCGGCCTCGGCCGGGGTCGCTCGGGGCGGCGATCCGGACCCGGGGCGGGGCCCGGGCGAGCGTCGCCTACATCGACCCGTTCGGGAACGCGGTCACCAACGTGCCGAGCGACTGGATCCCCCGGTCGGTCCGATCGGTGGACGTCCGAGGAGGTCGCCTGCGCGACCGCGCCGGCCCGCTGGTCGCGAGCTACGAAGCGCTCGGCCCCGGCGGCTGGGGGCTACTCCGCTCGAGCTTCGGGTCGATCGAGATCGCCGTCGACCGCGGGTCGGCGGCGGACCGGTACCGCCTCGCGAGCGGCTCCCCGGTGGAGCTTCGGTGGGTGCCGGGGCCCGTCACACCGCGAGGGCGAGGCGTCGCGCGGGCGCGCCCGGTGCGGGGGCCGCCTCCGCACCGCCTCCGACCTCGAGGATCGACTCGTAGCGGTGGTTGACGACCGCTGCGAGCCCGGCGGTCCCCTCGCGGGTGACCTCGATCCCCTCGAGATAGCGGGCGAACGTCCCGGCGACGGAGAGCGCTCGGTGCGGCGCGGCGGGGGCGGGCGCGGGGCTGAGGGTCGCCAGGAGGAGGTCGGCGCCGTTCGTGGCGAAGAGGAACGGATGGACCCCGCATCCGACCATCAGCGTGCGGAGCAGGATCTCGGGCCGGCGTTCCGGGCGCAGGCGGCCGGTGACGAAGACGATCTGCCCCAGCGCCCACTCCTCATACGGGGGGAGCGCCGGCGGGTTCAGGAAGACCCGCTCGTCGAGCCATCCGCTCGCCAGGGCCCGCGGGATCGCGGAGCGGAGCGTGAACCGCTCGAGGATCCCCGGCGCCGACGGGTCCGCGAGGGGCCGGGAGAGACCCTCCGCCCGAACGAGGGCTCCGACGATCGATCGCCACCGCGACGACACCGGCGGTTGCCGACGTCCGCGGGGACGGCGCGGGAGCGGCCGCGGGTAGTGGGTGAGCCCCGGGATCCCGCTGACCTGCGACCACTCGGCTTCGAAATCGAAGTAGACGGGCAGCGCCGGCGTCGTCAGGCTCATCTCGATCGCGTAGCGCTTCGCGTACCGGGATGCGCCCGTGGCGAGCTCGGCGCCGATCGCGCTCGCTCCCTTGGGCTCGGGCCCGAAGAAGACGCCGAAGCAGAACTTCGGGGACTCCCAGACGACGGTCGCTCCC